>JAGTVD010000049.1 GCA_018224505.1 Desulfatitalea sp.
AAAGAGGTGGCCGGTCAACGGCACTATGGCGAAGTGCATCTGAAATTGAAACCATTGGCCCGGGGCACCGGTAACCGCTTTGAGACCCAGGTGGATGACACCACGATTCCCGCTGTATTCGTCAAAGCGGTGGAGAAGGGCGTCCTGGAGAGCCTTGAAAGCGGTACGGTCATGGGCTATCCGGTGGTGGATGTTTCCGTTGCTCTGGTCGGCGGTGGCTACAAGGAGTCCCTGGGATCCGAGCTGGCTTACAAGGTTAGCGCCGCCATGGCCTGTAAGGAGGCTCTGGTCGCGGCCAAGGGCTATTTGCTCGACCCCATCATGAAGGTGGAAGTGTTTGTGCCCGATGAGTTCATGGGGGAGGTAATCGGCGATCTGAACAGCCGTGCCGGCAAGATTGAAGCCATCGAACCCAAAGTCGGCGCCCAGGAGATTCAGGCCATCGTCCCCCTGGCCCGCATGTTCGGATACTCCACCGACCTGCGCTCCGCCACCCAGGGCCGTGGGACCTATACAATGCACTTCTCACACTTTGATCGGGTTGGTTGAAAGAAGGCGTCGGTGCCACGCTATTCCTTCGGCAATTTTCCGATGAGTTCCAGCTTGCGATCGATCACTTCGATTTTTGCCGGATCCTGAATCGCGGATTTGGCCCGGGTGAGGTGGAAGTGGGCAGTGCGGTCCTCTGCACGGCTGAAGTGGTGCAAGCCGAGATAATAATGGGCTTCGGGTTGGCGATCCCATTTGCCGTAGGCTTCACCAAGGAAGTAGTAGGCCGGCGCGTAATCTTCCTGACGCTTGAGCAGGGTTTCCAAGGCTGTTACGGCAGCCGGGAAATTTCCCTGGGCCGTATGGGTGCGACCTAAATAGAACCAGCTTTCCGGGTTGGCGTTGGGCAGTGAAACGGCACTGCGCAGAATGTTCTGGGCCTCCTCCAGGCGACCTTCAAGGAAATAGAGCTTTCCCAGATCACCCAGCACCACAGGATCCATGGCATCCAGCGCCAGGGCCTTCTGCAATTGTTCAAGCCCCCCGGCACGGTTGCCGGTGCGGCCCAGCAGCAAGCCGTAGGCATGCATCAAATAACGGTCGGACGGGTTGCGTTCCAGAGCGGCCTTGAAATACTCGGTGGCTGCTCGGGGGTCATTGTAAAGCGCACGCAACCGATACTGCATGCGTCGGAAATTATCCGTTTTACGCAAGGCGTCTTGCGTTTGGGTCAGCCCATCCCCTTGTATGGCCATCCAAGTGTCAATGTGGGCAATGCGGTCTTCCACCGCCGGGTGGGTCATCATATAGGTCGGGATCTGCTGGGAACCGAACCATTGGCGTGCGCGAATCTTTTTCAGCACATCCAGAAGGCCCTCCGGGGTGTAACCCGCGCGAGTCATATATTGCAGTCCCAATTGATCCGCTTCCGATTCATCCTCGCGACTGAACGAAAGCGCTACTGTTTGTCCGGCCGCCGCGGATCCGATGGCCAGGGCCTGGGCCGCTCCAGCGCTTCCGCTGGCAGCGCCGAGAAAGATACCCGCCACGACACCCGCCATGGTGGCCAGGTCGATTTTTTTTGAGCGCGCGATGCGCTGGGAAATGTGGCGTGCCACCACGTGGCCGATTTCGTGGGCCAGGATGCCCGCCAGTTCATCCTCGGTCTCCATTGCCAGCAGCAAGCCGCTGTTGATGAAAATGAAGCCCGCCGGCATGGCGAAGGCGTTGAACACATCCTCTTTGATCACGTGGAAGTTGTAGCTGAAAGGTTGAGGCGCCAGTCCGGCGAGCAATCGTCGCCCCACCGCATCGATGGTGCCTACAATCTGCGGGTCGTCAATCACCTCGTAGTGGCGTTTGACAATCCGGATAAATTCATCGGCCAGTTGGTTTTCCTCACGGATGGACATGGCGGCGGCCGGCAGGGACCACACCAGCAGGCACAAGATCCCCAAAAGGATCGACAGGGTTTTGGTATAGACGCTATGGTGCATCGATTCATGCCTCAAATGGGACCGCTGTTTTTCTTCATTTATGGCATCATCTCATATTCCGAACGGCTTTTCAAACACCCTATGATGTGGTAGTGTCCGCGGATGGCCAGGATCATCTGCATAGCGAATCAAAAAGGGGGGGTGGGTAAAACCACCACGGCGGTGAACTTGTCTGCCGCCCTGGCCATTTACGAACAAAAAACACTACTGGTGGATTGCGACCCCCAGGGCAATGCCACCACGGGAATCGGGCTGGACAAAGCACGCCTGGGGCTCACCCTTTACCATGGCATGATCGGTGCCGCGGATGTCAACGGCCTTGTGGTGGATTCCGAGATCGGGGCACTGAAGGTGATCCCTTCCCGGGTCGAGCTGATCGGCTTCGATATCGAGATGATGGCCGAGCAGGGTCGCGAGACGGCTCTCAAACGGTTGCTGACACCCCTCGGAGAGCGGTTCGACTATATTGTCATCGATTGCCCCCCATCGCTGAGCCTGCTGACGGTCAATGCCATGACCGCCGCCGATGCCCTGCTGATCCCGTTGCAGTGCGAATTCTATGCCCTGGAGGGGTTAAGTCAATTGATTCAAACCTACCAGCGCATCCGACGCGGATTGAACCCGCGCCTGGAAATCGCTGGTATTTTGTTGACCATGTTCGATAAGCGGACCAACCTGTCCCACCAGGTGGCCGCCGACGCGGAAGCCCATTTCAAAGAGTTGGTTTTCAAAACCATCATTCCGCGCAATGTGCGCCTGGGAGAATCGCCCAGTTTCGGCAAGCCGATTCTGCTCTACGATGCCGCCTCCATCGGTTCCCGCAGCTATTTGGATCTGGCGCGGGAGATCATGGAGAAGCAGCGGGTCCATTAGAGCAGGATAGTGCCGGCCATAAAGAGGTCTTAGCGATGACGCAAGGTTCCGGGGATTCTTCCTCCAGGAAACGCAAGAAGCTGGCGCTCGGTCGCGGGTTGGATGCGCTGATACCCGACATGCCGCACATGGATGGGGCCCAGGCAGGCGAGGGATCGGAAAAATCCTACCTGGCGTGTGATGTCGAGCGGATTCAGCCCAATCGCTATCAGCCCCGAACCCATTTTGCCGCCGAAGAGCTGGCGCAGTTGAGTGAATCCATTCGCGCCCAAGGGGTGATACAGCCGCTGCTGGTCCGCCGCATCGACACCGGTTATGAATTGGTGGCGGGTGAGCGTCGGTTGCGGGCTGCAAAAATGGCCGGCCTGCACCAAGTCCCGGTGGTGGTCAAAGAGGTCACCGATGCCGAGTTGCTCGAGATGTCCATCGTTGAAAACATTCAACGGGAGGACCTCAACCCCATGGAGGAGGCCGAGGCCTACCACCGTTTGATTGAAGAGTTCGGCTTGACCCAGGAACAAGCTGCCGGCCGGGTGGGCAAAAGCCGGTCGGCGGTGGCCAACTTCCTGCGACTGCGTCAGTTGCCTGAACCGATCAAAACCACCATCAACGAGGGCCAGTTGAGCATGGGGCACGCCCGTGCCCTGTTGGGTGCCGATACCGCTGCCCAGCAAAACGCCGCCTGGCGTGCCATCCTGGGTAAAAAACTTTCCGTACGTCAGGCCGAGGAGCTGGTCAAACGGCTGAAAGAGGCCACCGAGACCGTCGCACGCAAGAAGAACGGCTCCGAGGATCGCCATCTGAACAGCGTGGCCGAAGCGCTATCCCGTCGATTCGGCACCCGGGTGCAAATCAAGCGTCGAGGCAAGAAGGGGCGGCTCGAGCTGGAATTTTACAGCAACGACGACCTCAACCGCCTTCTGGAACTGCTCAACGCCCTTTAGTGGAATGCTTTGCCCCGATGCAGATCGTGATCGATGGATACAATCTCATTCGCCAATCGCCCCATTGGAGCCGATTGGACCAGCAGGATCTGCAAGCCGGACGCGATGCCCTTGTGGACGCACTGGCGGCCTATAAAAAAGTGAAACCCTTTCCCATCACCGTTGTCTTTGACGCCCGCGATGCATTGCCAGGCATGCCCCGGCGGGATCGGCGCAAAGGGATCGAGTTGCGCTACTCCCAGCCAGGTGAATTGGCCGACACGGTGATCAAACGCATGGCTGCCCGGCTGCGGGGGAAATTGATGGTGGTCACCTCCGACGGGGAAATCAAGGCCTATGCCGCCGCCCAGGGCGCCGCCACCATAGACGCGGTGGATTTTGAAGCACGGCTCACCATGGCCCGCATGGTTGGATTAAAAGGAGCGGTGGAAGACGAAGCTTCAAGCGGCTGGCAGCCAAGCACCAAAAAGACCGGCCCGTCACGACGCCTGCCCAAACAACAGCGCCGGATGCGGCACAAAATTGAAAAACTGTAAGCGGGGAAAACGATGGAAAATGGGGCCGTGGTGCAAAAAATAGCCGTCATCGATGGACAGGGAGGCGGCATCGGCAGCGCTATCATCAAGAAATTGAAGGCGGTCTATGGCGAAACGGTGGAGATCATCGCCCTGGGCACCAATGCCATTGCCACTTCCCAGATGCTCAAAGCCAAGGCCAACCGGGGGGCGTCGGGGGAAAACGCCATCGTGCAGACCGTGCAGAAGGTGGATATCGTTACCGGTCCGCTGGGCATCATCATGGCCCATGCCATGATGGGCGAGGTGACGCCCCAGATGGCGGTCGCCGTGGCTTCCTGTCCGGCCGTCAAATTGTTGCTACCCCTCAGCCAGGAAAACATCGCTGTGGTGGGCGCCTCCTCCCTGCCATTGCCGCACCTGGTGGACGCGTTGGTCGACGTTCATATCAAGCAGCGATTGGAAATCCCATCTCTCAAGTAATCGAGGTGTAACATGTGTGAAGCCAATGCCTATATGTTGGAAGGCGATAAAGAGCGCCTGATCATGGAATCGGTGGACAAGGTCACCCATGAAGCGGAAGGACTGCTCCTGGTTAATATATTCGGCGAGCAGAAAGTGATTCAGGCACGCATCAACGCCCTGGCCCTCGTGGACCACAAGATCCTGCTCGAACCGTACTGACCCCATGAAAATCATCGTTGCGAAGACGGCCGGTTTTTGCATGGGTGTGCGCCGGGCCGTGGAGTTGGCGCTGGACGCACCGAGCCAACACCAGGGGCCGATATACACATTCGGCCCCCTGATTCACAACCCGCAAGTGCTCGCCCTTTTCGCTGAACGGGGGGTAACCCTGCTGGAGACCCTTCCGGAAAAGGGCCAGGGCACGATCCTCATCCGGGCCCACGGGGTGCCGCCCGCGGTCAAGCAGCAGCTCAAGCAGGCCGGCTTCAATGTGATCGACGCCACCTGCCCGCGCGTGGTCAAGGTGCAGTCCATCATCAAAAGCCACGCCGCCAAGGGGTTTTCCGCCATCATCGTCGGTGACCAGGACCATCCCGAAGTGATCAGCCTGCTGGGTTTTGCCGGTGACAAAGGGCATGTCATCGGCACCCTGGAGGAAATGCAGGCCCTGCCGACCTTTGAGCATGCCATCGTCGTGGCCCAGACCACCCAGAATCAATCCTTTTACCTGGAAATCAAAGCGTGGGCGGCCACCCACCATTCTCACTACAAGGTGTTCGACACCATTTGCGACTCCACGGAAAAGCGTCAGGCCGAAGTGCGCCGTCTGGCCCAAGAGGTGGATGCGGTGGTGGTCGTGGGTGGCAAAGAGAGCGGCAACACCCGACGTCTGGCGGAGATCGTGGCCGAATCGGGAAAACCGGCGTACCATGTGGAGACCGAGGCGCAATTGGACCCCAAGGCCCTGGCCCGGATGCGCACGGTAGGCGTTACCGCCGGCGCCTCCACCCCCACCTGGATCATCAAGCGCGTCGTGCGGGCTTTGGAACAGATCCCCTTGCAGCGCCATCCCGGTTGGCGTGCCCGGCTGCACCGTCTGCAACGGATGGCGCTGCTGACCAATGCTTACCTCGCACTGGGCGCAAGCGGCCTCTGTTATGCCGCCACCCATCTGCAAGGCGTGGCCGCAACCCTGCCGGGATTGAGCGTGGCTTTTTTGTACGTGCTTTCCATGCACATCCTCAATCATCTGACGGGCCGGGCCGAAGACCGGTACAACGATCCGGACCGGGAACGTTTTTACAGTGCCCACAAATGGGAATTGACCCTCCTCGCCCTGGTCGCCGGCACCTTGGGTCTGGTGGCCGCATTCCGGATGGGGCCGCCGCCCTTCTGGGTGCTGTTGGCCATGAGCCTGATGGGGCTCTCCTACAACCTGCACCTGCTTCCCGGCAGGCTGCTGCCCGGACTCAAATGGCGTCGTATCCGGGATCTGCCCGGCTCCAAAACCCTTCTCATCGCCCTTGCGTGGGGAGTGGTCACCGCAGGTTTGCCGGCCCTGGCAACCGCTGGAGCCTCTTGGGCCAGCGGTTTCCTTGCCATGGTATGGGCAGCGATTATCGCCTTTGTGCGCACCGCCTACTTCGACATTCTGGACATCCAGGGTGACCGCATCGTCGGCAAGGAAACCATTCCGCTGCTCCTGGGGCAGAAGGCCTCCATAAGGTTGCTCAAAGGGATGCTGGCGGCGGGTTTGCTGCTGCTGATAATCGGTCTTCTGATCGGAATTTTTACACCCCTTGCACTGGGTCTGATCAGTGTCCCGCTGTTTTTGTATGCCATCATCGTCGCGCACGAGCGGGGCCAATTGCTGCCCGGATTGCTCATGGATTTTTTGGTGGAAAGTCTGTTCGTGCTCAGCGGGGGAGTGGCTTTGGTGTACGTGCTGATGAAGGTTTAAGTAGGGTGGGCAGTGCCCACCCTGCAACTTGGGTTTTGTGCATAACCTCTTTATTAGATGTATTGAATGAGGTATCCCGGACCTGTCGGGATCAATCCGTCCGGCCCTTGAACCGGGGCTCTTTGCCTTGGCGCAGGCGCTGGATATTGTCACGGTGGCGTGCCAGAATCATTAGCATGATCAGCGTGCCGCCACCGGCAAGATAGGGGTCGCGGGTGGTGAACCAGAGGGCCGGGGGCAGAACAAGGGCGCCGATAAGGGAACCGATCGAGACCCGTCGGGTGACCAGCGCCAGCAGGATAAATACCGAGAACGCTATCCCACAAGCCAGGGGCGCCAGCACGCTGAACACCCCGGCGGCGGTGGCAACGCCCTTGCCGCTGGCCCGGAAACCCAGGTAAAGAGGGAACATGTGTCCCGCAACGGCAGCGGCGCCGACCACCACCCCATACCAGGACGGCAGCATCGGGAACG
Organism: Desulfatitalea sp.; assembly: GCA_018224505.1. Taxonomy (GTDB): domain Bacteria; phylum Desulfobacterota; class Desulfobacteria; order Desulfobacterales; family Desulfosarcinaceae; genus Desulfatitalea. The sequence continues at coordinate 7,217 of JAGTVD010000049.1, forward strand.
CTTGGCCGGCCAGGTACAAAGCCGCCAGGCAGGGCAGGGCGCCTTTCAAAGCGTCGCCCACCAACGTTGCGACGGCCAACCCTTTCCCGGCCGTGCGCCATACATTGGTGGCGCCGATATTCCCGCTGCCCGTGCCGCGCACATCCTTGCGGACCCGCCAACGCACCAGCAGCAGGCCCACCGGGATCGAACCCAGCAGGTAGGCCGCAACGGGCAGCAAATATAAAAGGGAGCGGAGTGCCATGGGATGATAAACCTATTGGGTGGGTTGACAGGGCGATTGCGCCATTGCTCACGTCGTGCGACGCATCCGGTTTATAGAACTGCTGCAGTCGTACGTCAAGGCTATGTACGATGAAAACCAGCGGCATCGTTTTAGATTCATGTTGGAGGTGAAAGCCTCGAAGGAGTAGCCCCATGGAACCCATTGAAATGCCCATTGACGGCGTGTTGGACCTGCACACGTTCAACCCGAAGGAGTTGCCCGATCTGCTGGACGATTATCTGGCCGCTTGCCATGAAAAGGGGATATTCACCGTCCGGGTGAT
>JAGTVD010000050.1 GCA_018224505.1 Desulfatitalea sp.
ACCCGGAGCACACCCCTTAGCGTCACTTGAACCCCGTTGCGCGCAGCGACCCACCCCCGCAACCGGGAGCACCGGCTCGATAACCACAGGAACAGTGGCACGCCGCGCCATCTCTTTAAGGTACATGCAATCCCGCTGGACCCCACCCCAACCGGTGCAAAAAGCCGATCCCAGTATGTCCCCATAATTCGTCAATGTCAAACGGAAAATAATTTTTTAGCTTGACATAAATACAACGTATTATTAGAAGGTTTGATGTGTAGTTAAATATTCGCTTAACGCGTAGTAAACTGCACGCAGCGCATGCGTCGCCCCCCTCATTGGGCCGCAATTCATATGCAGCATTGAACCCCTAAAGGAGACAACACCCATGGCTCAACAACTTGCCGACCGCAGAGATCAGGACTTTGTCATCTGGGAACAGATGAACAACGAGGAGATCACCAAGCATTCCAAGTACAAGGCGTTCAACAAAAAAACGTGCGAAATGATCATGACCGAGGCGCGCGCCCTGGCCATCAAGGAAGTGCTGCCGACCATGAAGGATGGCGACGAGCATGGCGTCGTGTTTGAAAACGGCGCTGTCAAGGTGCCGGAAAGCTATCATCGCGCTTTCAAGCTGATGGTCGAAGGCGAGTGGAACAACCTGGCCGCTGACCCTGATATGGGCGGCCAGGGCGCCCCCGGCTTTCTGGCCGCCGCGGTGGCCGAATATTTCATGGGGGCCAACTGGTCCCTGGCCTGCTACACCACCATGGGCAACGGCACGGCCCACCTGATCCAGAAATACGGCACCGAGTCGGACAAGAAAAAATATATCCACAAACTCACCTCGGCCCGGTGGGGCGGCACCATGCTGTTGACCGAGTCCGAAGCCGGCTCCGACGTGGGCGCCCTGACCACCACGGCGGTGAAAAACCCGGACGGCACCTACACGCTGACCGGCACCAAAATCTTCATCACCAACGGCGAACACGACCTGGTGGAGAATATCATCCACCCGGTGCTGGCGCGCATCGAAGGCGATCCGCCAGGCACCAAGGGCATCTCCATTTTCCTGGTGCCCAAATACTTCGTCAATGACGACGGTGCCCTGGGCGATCGCAACGACATAGTCTGCTCGGGCGTCGAAGAGAAACACGGCATCCATGGCAGCTGCACGGCCAGCATGGTGCTGGGCGCCAAGGGCAAGTGCATCGGCTACCTGCTCGGTGAGCAGCGCGAGGGCATGAAAATCATGTTCAACATGATCAACAACGCCCGCATGGCCACCGGCCTGCAGGGGCTCTCCTACGCCGGGGCCAGCTATGTGCTGGCGGCCAACTTCGCCCGGGAGCGGCTTCAGGGGCGCGATATGGAAAACTTCGCCAACCCGGCCGCACCTTCGGTGCCCATCATCAAGCACCCCGACGTGCGGCGCAATCTGACCTGGATGAAATCCTACGTGGATGGCATGCGCAGCTTCTTCCACTACATGGCCGCCTGCCGCACAAAGGCCGAGACCGGCGCCACCGAGGAAGAGCGTCAGACCTGCGGCGACATTTTCAATATGCTCAGCCCCATCATCAAAGAGTACCTGGCTTTCAAGGGCCACGAGGTGTGCATTCAGGCGATTCAGATATACGGCGGGGTGGGGTACTGCCGCGACTATCCCGTGGAGCAGTATGCCCGGGATTGCAAGATCGCCACGATTTATGAAGGCACCAGCGGCATCCAGGCCATGGACTTCCTGGGCCGCAAAATCGGCGCCGGCAAGGGCGCCGTGTTCATGACATTCATCGCTGAGATCAAAAAGACCGCGGCCGAGGCCAAGGCCGACGATACCCTGGCGCCGCTGGCGGCCAAGGTGGATGCGGCGGCCAACCGCCTGGGCGAGATCTGCGCCCACATGGGCAAGTTGGCGGCCTCTGCCGATTTCAAGGTGGCCTTTGCCCACTCCCTGCCGTTCCTGCATGCCACCGGCGACGTGATCATGGCCTGGATGCTGCTCTGGCGGGCCGCGGTGGCCAACCGGCAGCTGGCCAAGGGCCCCAAGGCCAAGGACGCGGCCTTCTACAATGGTCAGTTGAAGACCGCCCAGTTTTTCATCATGACCGAGCTGGAGGTGACCATGGGCAAGTTCAACGCCATTCAGAGCGGCTGCAAGGCCGCCGTGGAAATGGCGGATGAGGGTTTCGGCGCCCTGTAAACCCCAATGTTGCATAAACAATGCATCGGGCCGTTCCCTCCGCATACGGGCGGGAACGGCCCGGTTTTTTTTGAGTGGCTACTCCTTGACCACCATCACGGCGGTTCCCTCCAAAGCGCGGACCAACCGTATGCTCGGATCCCCCAGTACGAACTCCTCGGCCTTGGACATTTTTTTGCGGCCCAATACAACCAGGTTGTAGCGGCCCTTGTTGAACTGATCGATGATCCCGTCGCCTACCGTCGGATAAGGTGTCTCCACCAGGTTCAGGGTGATGCTTTCCGGTGAAAAGCCATTCTCGATCAACTGTAAGCGTGCCGTCTCCATGGCCTCCCGGAGGCGCAGGGTCGCACTCTGCATGAACTTCTTGCCCATCATCTCCTCGCTGCCGGTGGGTTTGCGGAAGACGTGCAGCAGCGTCACATGACTCTCGCCGGAGCAGATCTTCATCCTGGCCAGAAACTCCAGGGCCGAGCGCGAGC
>JAGTVD010000051.1 GCA_018224505.1 Desulfatitalea sp.
CCATGGGTCAGCCAGTACGCCTGGTGGGCATAGGGGCAGGTGGATTGCAACCGGACACCCAACCGGTGCAGCAGCCATTGTTTGCCGACGATCAGGACCGGACACCCCAACGCTGGGAAAAAGTGGACCAGACGCTGGACGCCATCTCCCGGCGCTATGGCCGGGATGTCATCGTTCGCGGCACCCTGAAAGATTCTGAGAGGCAGGGGGAAGGAGAATAGGTGGTGACCCGAAAAGCAACCCGAATACAACTGGCGGTACGCCAGTTATCATTGCAGGGGTAAAAATAACGGGGGCCTGAAAGCTACAAAACTCAATGAATCAGGTTGGCCCCCTTCTCCGTCAACTTGAGCCGGGGAACGGCGCCTTTCATTTCGTATTTCAAAAACCCCTTCGCGGCCAGTTGCCTAATGGCCGTTTCAAAATCTTTTTTTTCAAAGGTGTTCAGAAAGGGCAAATACTCTTCAGCTAACCAATTCTCTGGAATAACGTCATTTTCTTCGCCTTCCATAGCTCTGAACTGATCCAGAATATCTTTCTTTATGGCTTTTATATCTCTGCTCATCGCGCATCCTCATCGTTGGTTTTCAGATAAAGTGTGATAAGTTAACGCAGCTTAGCCGCTTTTCAAGCCATGCACCGCCGGATATTCGTCGTCCCGTCAAAATGATACCGCTTCATGCTTCGATTTCAGGTTTTCTCAGGGTCCGCCTCTTCATCGGCATACCGCATTTGAATGGATCGCAATGTGGGATAGCGACTCAAAAATATGTCCACCAGTTCCGGATCGAATTGGGTCCCTGCGCTCTGCTCGATTTGGGAGAGGATCTTCTGTTCGTCCCACACCTCCTTGTAGGTCCGCTTGCTGCTCAAGGCATCGAACACGTCCGCTATGGCCACGATACGGCCGAACAAGGGGATTTCCCGGCCCCGCTTGCCGCGGGCGTGCCCGTCGGGACCTTCGAAACCCGGAAGCGGCAGACCGGTGCGATAGTCGATGTGGCCGGGATAGCCCGAACCGTCCCAATGTTCATGGTGATTGAGGGCCACGATGCCGGCGGCCTCGTCAAAGTCCGACTGCTGCTGCATGAACAAACGGGCGCCATAGATGGTGTGCAGCTTCATCGACTCGTACTCTTCGTTGTTGAGGCGGGCCGGTTTCTTTAAAATCAGATCCGAAGTGGCTACCTTGCCCACATCATGGAGCATGGCGGCCATGCGCAGTACATCCCGGGTTTTATCGATGACATGGCGGTCGATATGGCGTTTCAGGGCCCACTGTTCGTAAATCTCCACGGCAAACCCGGCCACCCGGTTGACGTGCAGCCCGGTCTCAGCAGGATCGCGCATTTCCGCCATGCGGATCATGCGCAGAATCAAAGCGCGGGTCATCTGGGCCCGCTCCAAGGCCACCGCGGCCACCGCTGCGAAATGGTGCATCATGCGCTCGTCAGAGATGCTGAAACCCGTAATGGCGCCGGTATCGGTCCGGGCATTGATGATCTGCAGAATACCCAAAATCGAGCGACTGCTGTTTTCAAGGGGCAGCGTCAGGATTGATCGGGTTTTATATCCCGAGGCGTCATCGAATCGCCGGCTGAAATGATAAGGCAGGGTCTGGGGCAGGTGGTACACATCTTCGATGTTCAACGCCCGGCCTGTGGCGGCCACATAGCCGGCGATGCTTTTGGTATCGATGGGCACCTTGAAGGTGGAGTAGATCAGCTTCTCGCCCTTGGGCAGCTTTTGCTGCAACGTCTCATTCTGCGTATAGGCAAAACGCAGCCAGTCGTTTTCAAGAATATAGATAGACCCTGCATCGGCGTTGGTGAATTGGCGCGCGCGGGTCAGTACGCGCTCCATCAGGATGTCCAGATCGCTGATCCGGCTCAACTCAATGCCCAACCGTGTGAGACTGTCCAGTTTTTCCTGTTCGGTGAGCATGCCGCGTCGCCGTTTCAGGGGTGTCCCCCAGGTTTGGTTTCGATGCCAAGCAGACTAAAATATATTTTGCGTTATATCAGACCGTTGGACAACGGTCAAGGAAAGAGCGGCCGGGGTGATTGCATGTACGCTATTTGAATTTACTGGGCGCTGGGTATTCGGGGAAGCCATCACACCGGGATGGTAATCGTGAACACACTGCCCTGGCCCTGTTCACTCTCCACCGCCACTTGGGCGCCATGGGCCTGAACGATATGTTTGACAATGGCGAGACCGAGTCCGGTACCGCCCACACGACGGCTGCGGGCTTTGTCCACCCGGTAAAAACGTTCGAACAGTCGCGGCAGATGCTTGCGGGCGATGCCGATGCCCTGGTCCTTGAAATAGATGCGGATTTGCCGCTCTGACGCTTCGGCCCACACCGTTACACGGCTGTTGCCCGGACTATACTTGATCGCATTGTCCAGCAAGTTGACGACCGCCTGTTCCATCAGAGGCCCATCCATGCGGGCCACAAGTCCCTCCGGGCAAGTCACTTCCACAGCGATCTGTTTTTCCTCGGCCTGGGGCTGGCATAGCTGCACGGCGGTTGAAAGCAAGGCCTTGATGTCGATGGCCCGCAACTGTGCCCTGTCCATCTGGCCACCGCGCTCCAGGCAGGCCAGCTGCATCAAATCATCGATGATGACCACCAGGCGCTGAACATGCTTTTGAATTATCTCCAGGAATCGCTGGGCCTCTTTGGGATCATCCACCGATCCCTGGGCCAGGGTCTCCACGAAACCTTGTATGGCCGTCAAGGGCGTCTTGATTTCATGGCTCACGTTGGCGGCAAAATCGCTGCGCATGGTCTCCAGGCGCCGCAACTGGGTCACGTCGTTCATCACCAGCAACGCGCCCATGCGCTGACCGACGGCATCCAGCAATGGCGTGCACCGGGTGGACAGCACCCGCTCGGACGCCTGATGGAGGGTGATGTCTCTATCTCCCGTCTCCCCCCGGGAGAGGGTCTCACGGACCATCCGATGCAACTCCCGGTTGCGCACCACTTCCTGAATCGTTCGACCTTGCAACGCTTCGGGCGCAGCATCCAATAGACGGGCCGCGGCTTCGTTCAAATGCAGGATACGCTCCCGCGGATCCAACGCCACCACCCCCTCCACCATGCTGGCCAACACCGCTTCGGTTTCATTGCGCTGCCGGACCACGCTCTGAATACGTTGCGCCAGCTCCCCGGCCATCAGGTTCAAGGCATTCGCCAAACCGGCCAATTCGGCGGTGTCGGGCGGAACCAACCGGTGGGTCAACTCCCCGGCGGCAAAAAGGGAGGCACCGCGGCGCATCTGCTCGATGGGGCGGCTGATGCGCCGCGAAATCCAAAGACTGACCAGAGACGATAGGACAACAATGACCAGCCCCCCTGCAGCGATGCGCAGCTGCAAGGCACGCAGCTGTTCCTCGATGGCGGTCAAGGCAATGGCCACCCGCAAAGTGCCTTTTTGTCCCCCTTGCCCCAATGGCACGGCCAGGTACATCATGTGGCGGCGGATGGTATCGCTGAACCGCACGGCCGTGCCCACTTGCCCTTCCCGGGCCTGGATGATCTCAGCGCGGGATCCATGATTTTCCACCATGGCCAGATCGGCTTCGGAATCGGCCACGACGCTGCCATCGGGCAGCACAACCGTGATACGGCTTGGCAGATCACGGCCAAGCCGCTTACAGAGCTTGTCCAGGGCTTCCGGTTGCAGCGGCGCAAGCAGTGGCTGCAACTGGGGGATGAGCAGCGTCGTCTGATGCAGCAACTCCTGACGGATCTGGGTCATGTATAACAAGCGCATGGCGTGGGTGGCATACCACCCGGTGGCAATTACCGCCACCAACACCAGGATCAGGAAGGAGGGATAGATCTGCCAGACAAGACGGCGACGCATCATGGGGTTTCGTCCTTGAAGCGATATCCCACACCGCGCACCGTCTCGATCAAGTGGCCGCTGGCCCCCAACTTTTTGCGCAACCCCACGATTTGCACATCCA
>JAGTVD010000052.1 GCA_018224505.1 Desulfatitalea sp.
CCAGGGAGGTGTAGGACTTGAAGGTGGATTCGAACTCCCCGCCGAAGGAGAGCACCACGCCCGGCATGGTCTCCGCGCCCGTCTGCCAGTGGGCCTGGATGCGCTTCTGGGCCGCCGCTGCCGAGAGTTTGGCGCCGGCGCGGATGTTGGCGCTCACGGTGATGGTGGGCCGGCCCTGGTAGCGGGCGCGCACGTTGGGTTCCTGCGCGAACCGGGCAGTCACCAGATCCCGAAGGTAGATCGGCGCCGCGCTGTGATCCACCACCGGCACGGCCAGGGCGTCCAGGGGCGATGTCAAGCCGTGGGCGCCGCCCAACGGGTCGTCGGACCGGGCCAGGCGCACCACCATGTCCACCTCTTCGTCGATGGTGCGGTACACCCCGGCATACCACCCATTGAGCACCCCGGCCACCAGGACCGTGACCTGGTCCACCGCGAGGTCGTACTCGTAGACCGCTTCCGGCCGCGGCTCGAACCGAACGGTGCGGTGCAGCGAGGGGCGGTCGTCGCCCAGATCCACCAGGTCGGCCAGGGCCGGGTCGTCGCCCATGCGCGCCAGCAAATGATCGGCAGCCGCCATGGCCTCCTGGATGGTGGGTCCCTGGATGCGGACATTCACCGCCTTGCCCGTGGGGGGGCCGTCCATCTCCTCGAACACCTGCACCCGGGGCCGGGCGGGGTCATCGCCATAGGTGCGTTCCACATGGCCGGCGATTAGGTCGCGCACCAACGGCAAATAGCCGATGGGATCGTTGCCCGGATTGTCGGGGAAGTCGCGCCGCCGCTCCTCGGGCAGGGTCACCACCACCTGGCCGAAGTTGGGGCCGTTGTGGCGCACGTAGTCCTGGTCCTCGAAGTAGCCGGCCATGGCGGCCACCGATTCGGCCTGGCCCGGCCCCAGATCCATGATGAACCGCGAGATCTCCCGCAACAAGGCGTCGGTGCGCTCCAGGGAAGTGCCGGCCGCCGTCTGCAGGGTGACGTGGTAGCGGAAATAGTTGCCCGGAAAGAACTTCACCTGGATCAGGGGCGCAATGCCCAGCATGGAGAGCAGCAAAATGGCCAGGGCCGCCACCAGCAGCAGGTTGAGCCCCAGCAGAGAGGGCAGCTTGTGGTCCAGCATCCAGAGCAGCACCCGGCGGTAAACGCGCCACACCAGGCCGAACACACCGCTCTGCAAATGGGCGAAAGGCGCCTCCTTGACGCCCAGGGGCTGGACTGTTGCCGGTCGCCGGGGGCCCCAATCGAATACGTGGATGGGCAGGATGAACAGGGCTTCCAGCAGGGACGCGATCAGGGCATAGGCGACCGTTTTGGGAATGATGGCGAAGAAATCCCCCGTGCTGCCGGTCATGATCAGCATGGGCAGAAAGGCCAGCAGGGTGGTCACGGCCGCGCTGATCACCGGCAGCATCACCTCCCCGGTGCCGTCGATGATGGCCTGGCGCCGGCTTTTGCCCATCTGCATGTGCCGGTAAGTGTTCTCCACGATGATCACCGCGTCGTCCACGATGATGCCGGTGACCAGCACGAACGAGAAAAGGCTGATGGTGTTGATGGTCAACCCGGTGAGCTTCATGATCGTCAGGGCGCACAGAAAGGAAAAGGGAATGCCGATGGCGGTGATCATGGCATTGCGGAAGCCCAGGGTGAGCCATAACACCAGGATCACCAGGGCCATCCCCAGCAGCAGGTTGCCGCCCAGGGTGCGCAAGGCATCGTTGATTTCGATGGTGGAATCGTTGGTGAACACCACTTGGATGCCGTCGTCCGCGTGGCGCTGACCGAAACCGCGGGCGGTCTCCTTGACCTGGCGGCTGATGGCAACGGCGTTGCCCTGCCGCTCCTTGGTGACCACCATGCGGATGGCGCTGTGGCCGTTGACCGAGGCGATGGTGATGGGGTCCCGGTGGTGCAGGCGGGCCGAGGCGGCCAGGTCCGCCACGCGGACGAAGTTGCCGTCTCCGTCCCGGCGCACGATCACATCCAGCACCTGCTGCCGGCTCTCCAGCCGCCGCCCGGCATCGAGCATGAAGGCCGTGTCGCCGGTGCGAAAGCGTCCCGTGGGCACCTTGGTGCCGGCGCTCTCCACCGCCCGCACCACCTCCATGAAGGTCACCCCGAACCGGCGCAGCTGCTCCGGGTCCAGTGACAGATGAAACTCCTCGGTCACCTGCCCCCGGATCGACACATCCCGCACCTGGGGCAGCGCCAGCAGCTGCACCCGCAGGTCCTCGGCATAGCGCTCCAGCCCCCGCAGCGAAAGATCGCCCACCAGGTGCACCTCGATCACCGGCTTCCAGATGTCGGTGTCGATCCAGATGAAGGTCGGCTCCTCGGCCCCGCGGGGCAGCTCGTCCTTGATGTTGAGCACCAGAAAGCGCAGCTCGTCGTACAGATAGCGGTAGTCGGTGTCGTCCAGGAACTTGACCTGCACCGAAGAGAAGTTGCGGTAGGAGTTGGACTGAACGTACTCGACGCTCTCCAGGTCCTCGAGGGCGTCCTCGATCTTGCGGGTGACCAGCTGCTCCACATCCTCGGCCGACGCCCCGTAGTAGACCGTGTGGACGAACACCTTGCCGATATCCACCAGCGGCATGTTCTCCGTTGGCGTGGTCAGCAGGCTGAACGCCCCGGCCACCACCAGGATCACGAACAACACATTGATGAAGACGGTCTGTTTGAGGGTGTAGCGGACGACCCGGGGCATGAACGTTGATCCTTAAAGCAAGTGAGATTCCCGACCGGTTACGGTATTGAACCCATCCCCGCCTGTGGGAGCGGCTTCCAGCCGCGATCGCGTTGGCACCCGACTGCGTGAACACCGATCGCGGTTGACAGCCGCGCCCACAGCCGGTGGAATAGGATTCTGCGACGGAGCCATGGCCTATGCAGGGTGCTCACCGCCCCTGCAACACCATCCCCGGCGCCAGCCCCTCCTGGTCGGCGATCACCAGATCATCGTCCTGCTCGCCGAGCACGAAAA
>JAGTVD010000053.1 GCA_018224505.1 Desulfatitalea sp.
GGCCGATACACCCAGCACACCCAGGGGCGGCACGGCCAGCACCGCTACGATCAGGTAGGCCGCGGTCACCGGCACCCCCATGCCCAGCACCAGGGAGGCCAGGGCGATCAGGAATACGGCGGCCAGCAGGCTGCCGCCCGCCAGGGTGATGATCAGGTCGGAAAACTTGAGCCCCATGCCGGACAGGGAGATGGTGCCCACGATGATGCCGATGACCCCCACCGTGGCACCCACGATCAGGGTGTTGCGGGCGCCGGTCTGGATGGCATCCCAGATCTCCGGGATGCCCATGCGGGTCTCTTTATTAATCCAGCTGATCACAATACAGGAGATGGTGGCCCAGAACGCCGCATAACCGGGTGAGCGACCCATGATCATCATGACGGTGATGATGATCAGCGGCAGGGAGTAGTACCAGCCTTTTTTGAGCACCACTTTCCAATGCGGAAAGTCGGGATCGTTGATGCCTTTGAGGCCGTGCTTTTTGGCTTCGAAGTGGATCATGCAGAAAACGGAAAAGAAATAGAGCAGGGCCGGGCCCACCGAGATGCCCATGATGTAGGTGTAGGGCATGCCGGTCAGTTCAGCCATCAAAAAGCCGCCGGCGCCCATGATGGGTGGCAGGAACATACCGCCGATGGAGGCGGCCGGTTCGATGGCGCCCGCCACGTGGGGTTTGAACCCGGCCCGCTTCATCAGCGGGATGGTGAACGCGCCGGTGGATACGGTGTTGGCGATGGCGCTGCCCGACACCGACCCGAACAGGGCCGAGGCCATCACCGCCACTTTGGCCGGGCCGCCGGTGGTGTGGCCGGCGGCGGCCAGCGGCAGGTCGATGAAAAAGCGGCCGGCGCCGGATTTGTGCAGAAAGGCACCGAAAAAGATGAACAGAATTACGTAGGTGGCCAGAACACCGGCCATGACGCCGAACACCCCGTTGGTGGTCAGAAACAGGGCATTGGCCAACCGCTGGACGCCGAACCCGCGGTGGGCCAGAATCTCCGGCAGGTAGGGGCCAAAATAGGCAAAAGCGAGCATGCCCGCACCAATCATGGTCATGGACCACCCGAGCACCCGGCGGCACACCTCCATGGAGACGATGATGCCCACGATGCTGATGAGCGAGTCGAGCTCGGTTTCAGCCCCGGCCCTGTAGTTCAAGGCCTCGAACTGGGTCATCCAGTAGAATACCACACTGGCGGATGTCAGGGCATAGAGCACATCGGACAACGTGGGATTGCGCCCCCATAATCTCAGCATGACCCGGTCGATCAACCAGATCCCCATTCCCAATGCCACGGCGGCGAGGGTTATCCACCACAGGGCGGGGTTGCGTGTCAGGGCCGGGAAAAGACCGTCGTCGGACCACATGTCGTCGATGCTTATCATGTGGGCATGAAACGCCTCCACATGGTCGTAAAAAAGCCAGATGGCGACGGCACAGGCAATAAATGCCCCCATAATGATGTTCAACCCGATGCGTACCCGCGTCGTGCCAGCCGGGTACCTGAGGAAGACCAGCACATAGGTGATGAATACATAAATGCCTAAATGGTACTGGGTGCCCACCGTGGAAATGCCGGCGGCATAAAAGTAGAACAGGACCAGGAAAGCAGCCAGGAGGCTGGTCACGATTTTCCAGAAGCCTTCCGGCGAGTGAAGGGATTTGGCTTCCTTTTCCAGTAAGGCTTTGACTTTTTCCTGTTTCTCGGCATCCAGGCTCTGGAGGTCCTTCATCTCATCCGACATGGCTGGGCTCTCCGTGGTTCATTGGCCCCACGACGGGTGGCGCCTTCGGGGTGACAGAAATAGCAAAACGACGAGCGCGGGTGGTGCATACCGATGGCGCCCAATGGGGGGCACCCCTTGCAGGCGGCGCCCCATCATCTATTCAGCACGTTACACAAATATACTGCGCTGTCCGGAACACCCATTGTACTGGCGAGAGATGCCAGATGATCAATTGTAATTTATGGTGCCCGCTGTGTACAGTGCTCTTTTGGGTAATTCAGGGGAGCTTTTGCATATCGGTCAGGGTCAGACCTTTCTCCTGCCAGAATTTGGCGGCCGCCGGGTGGACCGGCGTGGCGATGCCCATCAGGCCATCCTCCATGGTCATGGCCTTGGCGGCGGTGGTAATACTGTACATGTACTTCAACCCCTCTTCGGAATAAATGTCATTCAGGGCACCATAGACAATTTCATCGCTGACGTGTTTGCCGGCGGTCCAGATGGCGGCATCCTGAATCGACAGGACGTCATAATCGACCCCCTGGTATGTGCCGGCTGGAATGGTGACTTCGGTGTAGAAGGGATAGTCGTCAAAAAAACCCTTTTCCTTCCCATAAGCAACCAAATCCAGCAGCCGGATGCGGTTGCTGGCGGCGGCCTGAATCACCGATGCGTTGGGAAAACCGGCGAATACCCACATCGCATCGATTAATTTGTCTCCCAATGCCGACGCTCCCTGGCTATAGCCGATGTATTCCGGTGTGAATTTGTCCCAAAGCCCGACCGAAGTAAAATAACGCTGCGCCGAAGCAGCCGCGCCGGAGCCCGCCGGCCCCACGGCCACGCGCTTACCGGCCAGTTCCTGCACTGATTTGATGCCGCTGCCTTCCAGGACCAGCAACTGGGCCGGTGCGCCATACAGATAGGCCATGCTGTAGTTGTTGGCGTAGATACGGGTGTCGCCGGTCAGTTTACCGTTGAGGGCCAGGTAGAGGTCGCCGGCATAGACGATACCGAAGTCGGCGTCACCGGAATTGACCCGCCGTAAATTTTCCACCGAACCGGCGGAAGCCATGTTGGACAAATCAATGTTGGGAAGGTTTTTGGACAGGCGACTGGCGATGGCATTTGAAAAATATTGGAATGTACCGCCATCAGGCCCGCCGGAAAATGCCAATCGGGCACGCCGCTGGGCTTCGCCCATGGGTGGCAGCCAGAACAGGGTGACGACAAAAACCAGAGCGATCAACGCACATAGCAAACTGCTTGTCTTTCTCATGACGTTTCTCCTTTTGCTGTGATGCGGTGCAATGCATCCGAACAGCGTCTTGTCCCGGTGCGTTGCAATCCGGGATCCACACAACGCCTGCCGCATCCCGTCGGCAAGGCAAACATCGCACCAATTGTATTGAAAGGATGATAGACCCATTCTATGGCGCAGGAGAGGCGCGGTCAATCAGGTCATTTCTGATTAAAGGATAGGAAATTTTCTTACAAATTGTCTTGCGGGGTTCGTTCAGCGGCGGGTGGCATCGCGTGTCACTCTGTCGACATCAATGCGCCGGGCAATGCGCGTGCCCTTGCTGATATAGTGCGTTACCGTCACATCGCATGGCACCGGGATCTTATTGAGGGTTGTTTCCTTACCGTCCACCCCCAGGATGAGCGTTTCACGGTTTACCCGGTAGTGGCGGCCCGACTGGGTGGTCAAACCGAATTTGTCGCTCTCGAGAACGATTTCTTGTGCTTTGGCAAAGCGTGAGGTGCCTTGGCCTTCATGCGTCGGCCCTCGTTTTGGGCCACCCGCGGAATCACCCGCGGCCGGTGCGGCCATGACCGCCATCAGCATTGCCAGCAGGCATAGCCGGAACAAGTGTTTGCAGGGTATGCAACGGTTGTGGGTCTTGTTTTGGCTTTGAGAGAATTTCATCGTCATGCTCCTGTTGTTTCAGCACTCCGGTGCATGGTTGCCACCATGACAATTGCGAGCGCTAAGTGACATGCACCCTATCAGCCCTTGGGTTGATCGAGGCAATCTTCTGTTAATCGGCGGAATCGGTCTGTGGCAACGCCTCGGGTCCGAAGTCCGGCCGCCAGTACAATTTGCGACCTTTGACCGCAAAAGGTGTCTGCTGTTCCATTTGCAGGATGGCGCCGGTTTGGGTCTGGATGAATGCTTTGACGTTTCTTCCACGGCCCACGTGGATGTTGGGCGTAAGCGTCATGCCCGATCCGATGGTCCGGCGTTGTTCTATCAAACTGACACCGGCATCCGGGTCGATCAAGCGCAAGCCGATGATGGGGCGTTTGAAAGCGGTGCCGGTAAGGTAATAGAGTGCGTAGAGTCGGCTTTGGCCATCGGACGAGCAGACTTCGTTCGAGGGCGTGAAGGTGGTGAAGCTCAGCATGCCGCCGGACAGGACCGCCTGGCCCAGGTTTTTCTCCCCGGGATCCTGAAAATCCAATCGCCATCCCTGATGATCGTCCATGATTTCATGGGCTAGCGCATTCACATTGCCGGCGTTTCCGGTGTGCCCCACAAGCCAGTCATCGAAGGCGTTTCGCAGGACCTGGACGTTGGTGACATCGACCAGGTCAGCCTTTTCCACTGTGGTGTAGGTATGTCCATATTCCTGGTCGTCCTGTGCATCACGCGGTTCCATTACACCGTAATAGGATTGCGGGGCGGTGTACAACTTGTCCGCTTCGGCATAAAAGCGGCCGGTTCCGAAATAGACCCATCGTGTGTCCATGGGGCCGATGGTTGCTTGCGGGGCGGCCATAACCGGTTGGCCCGGCAGATCCATCAAAATATTGTCCACCTCCCATTGGGTGGTGTCGATGGCACCGTCGATTCCCCCATGGAGCACCAGCCGCCGCAGCCGGCCGTTCCAGCCTTCGGACAAGCTGCCGGCGCTGGTGCCGAAATAGACCGCGTCGGCCACATAATCCATATCCCAATCCACCACTGTGGGATTGGAGACACTGCTGTTGTCCTCATCGAACCGGACCATGTGGAAAGGACCCGCGCCGGGGTCTTTGGAATAGGGTTTGGGGCCGGGGCCCGCAATGTTGTCCGGGGTTAACATGACCAACTCGCCGGCAGCCAATTTTGCCAGATCCACAGCGTACATAACCGCCTTTTGATTGCTGGTGCCCTGCAAGTGGGCTGTCTGGTTGGCGCCGGGGGGGTCGTTGGCACCATGTCCGGCCGATATGGGCCCCGATCCGAAAACCAGGTACCATCGGTTGTTGCTGTCATCGGTATTCTCGGTGCCTTTGGACATGGTGATGACCGCGGGGCGAGAGGTGGTAAAGCCCAGTTCGGGCAAGGTCAGTTCCGCCAGCAGACGGGGGGGTGCTTCCGGGTTGGTGACATCGAAAATGGCATAGGCGGAACCCATCGCCCGGTCCACGCCGGGATCAAACGCATCGGTGGTCTTGTCAATGTGCGCGGCGATCTTGCCGCCGCCCAGGCGCATGCCGACCACCAGAACGGTGCCCCAGCCATTGGGATGATCCGCGTCATTATCGAAGATGCGGGCGTCAAACACCCTCGGCTCCAGGTCCACATAATAGACATGCTCGTAATCGGGCCGGGTCAACCAGTAGAGGTGGGGCAACAGGTTGAACGGCACATAGGCCCACAACTCGGCCCCTAGATCCATATCGATATAGTCTCCGGCATTCGGCACCGGCTGGCCGCTTAAATCCCTGGGAAGGGTTGTGTATTCCCTTTCCTCGGCACCGAAGAAGCCGGCATTGAACGCCTGCACCATTCCGCTGTTGCTGCCGGTATAAAGCACATTACGGCGGTTGCGGTATTTCCGGACAAAGGGCAGATAGGTCTCGTCGCCATAAATCAGGTGCAGGTTTTCAGCCGGCCGGCCCACCACCACCGGTGAGGCGTTCACAATATCGCCCATGCGCCAGGTTTGCAGGTTGCCGTCGCCATTGAGGTCGATCCGGCGGTTACGAAAGGTGCTCAAGGTGAGGGAGGTTGCGCCCAGCATCTCTTCAGGCTGATCCGCACCCCGGATATAGTTGACGATTCTTCGCGCCTGGGCCTGCACCATGGGCTTGAATGCGTCGCTATCGGTAGGAATAGGCGGGTTGAACGGTTCGTGGGTGTGCAGATAGGCAAAAAAGTGCTCCGGGTTGACCATTGCCGTATTCCAGTCCGGATCGCTCTGGGCCACAAACGGCAGGACGCGGTTTGTGGCATTGGGAACCATGGCGCCGTCCGCGTCCACAAAGGTGAAGATGTAGCGCTGGTGGCTGTTGGTGTGGTAATTTCTCTGCAATTCTGGCGTCAACCCATTGGCGTTGAGCCAATCATTGGACGACC
>JAGTVD010000054.1 GCA_018224505.1 Desulfatitalea sp.
ACCTGCCGGCTCAGATTGCCATGGGTTAAAACGGCGCCCTTGCTGACGCCGGTGGTGCCGCCGGTGTATTGGTAGATCGCCACATCGTCGAAGGTGATCTCCACCTTGGGCGGTTCGGGCGGCGTCTGGGCGATCAGATCTTTCCACCGGTACAGCTCGTCGGCCGGCTGCACATCGGCCTTGAGCCCCTTTTTCTTGCCCACCAGCGGAAAGAGCAGGTTCTTGGGAAAGGGCAGGTAGTCGCCGATGCTGGTGTAGACGATCTGTTTGATCTGGGTCTTGGGACGCAAGGCCACCATCCGGGCGGCCAGCAGATCGATGGTGATCAACACCTTGGCGCCGGAATCATTGAACTGGTGGTCCAACTCCCGGTCCGAATAGAGCGGATTGTTCATCACGGCAATGGCGCCGATGCGGTGGATGGCATAGAAGGCCGCCACGCAGGGAATCATGTTGGGCAGCAGAATGGCCACGGCATCGCCCTTGCGCACACCGAAACGGTGGAGACAGGTGGCAAAACGATCGACCATGTCTTTGAGCTGGGTGTAATTGATCTTGTAGCCTTCGAAAATCAGTGCCGTCTTGTCGGGAAAACGGCTGACGCTGCGCGCCAGAAAATCGGGCAGACATTTGTTTTCGAAGGTGGTGTGCTCGGGGACACCCTTTTGATAATGCTTGAGCCATGGTTTGTCTTCGTAGCGAATCGCCTCGGTCATTCCAGTCTCCTTTGCCTTGCTTGAAATAGTATTTGCCGTCACCCTGGATCTATGATATAGAACCAGATTCTTGGGCTCACAAGCCTTTAATTATGTTGATCTTTTTATCAACCAATATGTCTTGAGAGCGCTGTGGGTCATCTTTTTTCCTTGACTCGGTTCGTATCGTTTATTATTCACATGAATGAACGCTCATTCATTTTTTTGGTAAACAATGGCGCCTTTCCAAGGCCGAATTCAAATCAGAACGCTGGGATATCGCCGGGGTGGCGCCGTATGAAGTTACCAATGGAGCTGAAAGAGCAACAATCGGATGATCAGGATTCATCATTCTGAATTAGGTTCAATAATATAAACCAAGGGAGAAATAAAGAGAAAAATGGAAACAGCGTTGATACCACCATCCAACCTGGGTATTCTGGCCGTTCTGTTGTCACTCGTCATCGTGGCCGCGGGCGTGGGCGCCGTTACTTACCTCTTGGCCAAACGGGCCCGGCCGCTGCTCAAGGCGGCCCCCGATTTTCGTATGGATCGGATTTTTACGAGAATCAGCAACACCTTCAACCTGCCGCACCATCGCATGCCGCGATATTTTCTGGCCGGCGCCATCCACATCACCATCCTGACCGGCTTCATCGTGCTGTCCCTGCGCTGGATCAGCATGGTGGTCATGGGCTTTTCAGCCGACCCTTACCTGCCGTGGCACTTTGCCATCGTGGGGGATGGTTATGACGTCATCCGCAGCATCGTGGCCACCGCCGTGCTGGTGGCGTGCGTCGTGGCCATCGTCCGCCGGTCCTATTCGCGCCCGGAGCGCTACGAAGTGCCCGAACGCTTCGGCAAGAGCCACACCCCCGAGGCGATCTTCGGCCTCGCACTGATCCTGGCCCTGATGGTCCTGGACATGCTCTTTGAAGGCAGCATGGTCGCGGCCGAGCGTCAGCAGGAGATGGGCGCCAAGTTTCTGCTGCCCGGCACCGGCGTCTGGTTCGCCTCGTTGTTCCTCGGCGCCGCCTCCCAGGGGACGCTTCAGGTGATCCACGGTGTTGCCTACTATCTGCACCTGCTCGTCTTCTTTGGTTTCCTCTGCTACCTGCCGTTCGGCAGGCTGTTCCACCTGGTGGTGTCGCTGCCGACCCTCTTTTCCATGAAGCTCGACAAAGGCACTGTCAAACCGGTGCGCTGGGGCGTGGATGATGAGCAACTCGACACCCTGGAATCGTTCGGTGTCAAGAAGTTCGAGGATTTCACCTGGAAACACATGCTCGATTTCTATGCCTGTGCCGATTGCGGGCGCTGCTCGGACAACTGCCCGGCCAATGCCGTCGGCCGGCCGCTGTCACCGCGGTTCATCACCATCAAGTGCCGTGAATATGCGAAAAAAGCCTATCCGCTCAACGGACCGATCAAAGAGAGTGAACCGTTGATCGGCAACGTGCTGCTCGAGGATGAGATCTGGTCCTGCACCACCTGCGGCGCCTGTGAAGAGGAGTGCCCGCTGCTCATCGAGTATATCGATAAGATGGTGGACCTGCGCCGGGGCATGGTGGACGAGGGCATGGTGCCCCAGTCGCTGCAAAAGCCTTTGAGTGCCATCGGCAAGCGTGGCAACCCCTGGGGCAAAATGGAGAAGAAACGGGCCGAATGGACCAAGGCCATCGCCGAGGAAGTGCCCGTCAAGGAGGTCAACGGCAAGGACGAGGCCGAGACCCTCTTTTTCGTGGACAGCATCACCTCCTACGACGACCGTATGCAGTTGATCGGCCAGGCCACCGCCAAGCTGCTGCACCGCGCCGGCGAGGATTTCGGCATCCTGGGCAAGGACGAGAAAGACAGCGGGCACGAAGTGCGCCGCTTCGGCGAGGAGATGCTGTTCCAGAGCCTCAAGGATCACAACACCGAGATGATCAAAGGCTCCGGGGCCAAGCGCATCGTCACGGCCGACCCCCATGCGCTCAATGCATTGAAACATGATTACAAAGACCTGCCCCCGGTGGAACACATCAGCCAGTTTCTGGACCGCCAGATCCGTGAGGGCAAATACAATTTCAAGGCATTGCAGAACGGGCAGAAGGTTTACACCTACCATGATCCGTGCTATCTGGGCCGTCACAACAACCTGTACGACGAACCGCGTGCGGTGATCGATGCCCTGCCGGGTGTCAAACGGGTGGATATGGAGCGCTGCCGCGACCGCTCTTTCTGCTGCGGCGGTGGTGGGTTGATGCTGTTCTACGAACCGGAAGAAGAACAACGCATGGGCGTGCTGCGGGTTAAAATGGCCCAGGAAGCCGGTGCCAATGTCATCGTGACCGCTTGTCCCTTCTGCCTGGTCAACATGGAAGACGCCATCAAGGTGACCGGTCTGGAAGGGCAGATGGAAGCCATCGATCTGGCCGAGCTGGTGGTTCAGCACCTGGCCGATTGATAAGGCGCCGGCCGATTGCCACAAATGGCCCCCGCACCGTCCGTCAGGCGGTGCACGGGCCGGAACCCCGGTGCAGCCGGCGCTGACAATCGATATCGTATCATTTGGATAAAAAGTAACCACATAGCGATCAGGGAGGAGTAAACATGGAGATTCTGGTATGCGTGAAAAGGGTTCCGGAT
>JAGTVD010000055.1 GCA_018224505.1 Desulfatitalea sp.
GACGATGCCGAAGCCGCCGCCCGCCATGCGGTGGAATTGGGCGGGCCCCACAGCGCCACCTATCGGCAAACACTGGAAGAGATCTTAACGCAGATGGGTGAACGCCCATAACTGAAGCGACTACAAGGGTGTCAATTGGCGGCGATGGCCGCCATTTGAACGTCGTATCGGTGGGATTCATTTCTTTGACCGTGGCATGTTTCCCCAGGTGCTCAACGCCTTGGCGAAACACCTGCCAGTGCGACGAACCCTATACCGTAACCCCGCCATCCACCACCAGCACCTGGCCGGTCATGAAGGCCGACGCCCCGGACACCAGGAACAGGGCGACGCCGGCGATATCCATGGGATCCCCGATGCGCCGCAAGGGCGTGGCCTTGAGCCGTTGGTCGCGATATTCGGGATTGTCCCACAGGGCCTTGGCGAAATCGGTTTTGATCAGGCCCGGAGCGATGGCATTGACCCGAATGTTATGGGGGCCATACTCCAAGGCAAGATTGCGCACCAGGGCGATCTCCCCCGCCTTGCTGATACCGTAAGTGCCGAGGGCTTCGGACCCACGCAGGCCCGCGATGGATGAGATTACCACGATGGCGCCGTCACGCCGCTCCACCATGCCGGGCAACACCATGTGACACAACCAGTGGGTCGATTTGAGGTTGGTATCGATGGTTTTGGAAAACGCTTCGTCCCCGATGGTGGCCGACGGTCCGTGGTGCACATTGGAGGCCGCATTGCATACCAGAATGTCCACCTGCCCGTAGTGCGAGATGCTCTTGTCCACCAAAGTCCGGAGCTGGTCCTTGTGAGCGATGTTGCACGGCACCGGCACGGCGCCGCCGGCCCGCCCTTTGACCAAGGAGTTGATCTCTTCGGCCGTGGCTTCACACGCGTCGGGCTTGCGGCTGGACACCACCACCCGGGCCCCGTGCAAAGCCAGCAGTTCGGCAATGGCCCGCCCGATACCGCGGGTCGCGCCGGTGACAATCGCGGTTTTCCCACCCAGATCAAACATCGCCGTTCCCCCACGCGATTTCGGTTCAGTCCATCCAGGCCACCGGTTGACGCGCGGCGGCTATTTGGAGGCTTTGGCCTTGTTGGCTTTTTTGGGACGTGAATTACCGGTGGTGCCTCGCCAGATTTTGCCCTTTTTGGTTCGTCGATCACCTTTGCCCATATGTATCACCTCCTTGATTCAGATTATGTTCCAACTCAAGCGCCTTTCATATCATGGCCAGGGCCGTGGTGCCAAGTGGGAAGTATCTTATTTGTTTTCCCCGGTTGACAAGGCGCCAATATTTTCATAGGTGTGGGCAGACAATTAATTTCCATTTGCTTTTTGGTCCCGATATCGGGTGAATAGGGAAACCGGTGCAAAGCCGGTGCGGACCCGCCGCTGTAACCCCGCCCTTTTCCATGCAACACGGAAAAGGGACCCTTCACGGCCATGGGCGCCACTGTTGCAGCCAATGCAGCGGGAAGGCCGTCGTGAAGGCAGGGAAGCCAGAAGACCTGCCAAAAAGCGCATGACTTGGAAGCGACGGTAAAGCTCCAGGCTGATGATCCTTATCAGCTTGGAGCTTTTTTATTTCTTGATATCAACCAGATAGAAAGGAGCATGTCAATGAGTGACCCTCCGTCTTTAGATGCAATCCTACCGGCGATCCAGCCCCTGGATAACGCCTGGATCGAAAAAGCGCGCCAGCGCACCGCCCAACTGGTGATGCCCCCCAGAGCCCTTGGCCGCCTGCATGACATTGCCGAACGCTGCTGCGCCATTCAGCAGAGCTTGTCCCCTGCCCTGGATCTCAAAGCGGTGGTGGTGATGGCCGGGGATCACGGCATCGCCGCCGAAGGGGTCAGCGCCTTTCCCCAGGAGGTCACCGGCGCCATGGTACGCACTTTCCTGGCCGGCGGGGCGGGCATCAACGCCATCGCCCGTCATGTGGGTGCCCAGGTATGGGTGGTGGACATGGGAATGGTGTCCTCCATAGATCCCCTGACAATGGCCGGTGGTCACCAACTGAAAGTCAGCAAGGTGGGCCCGGGTACCGCCTCCTTCACCAAAGGGCCGGCCATGAGCCGCGCCCAGGCGGAGCAGGCCATCGTCACAGGTTTCGGGCATGCCAGCGATCTTTTCGCCGCGGGAGTCCAGGTGCTGGGCACCGGAGACATGGGCATCGCCAACACCACCCCTTCGGCGGCCATCGGCACGGTGATGACCGGGTGCGCCATCGAGCAGATGGTGGGCAGGGGCACAGGGGTGGACGATCAGGGATTGGCCCGCAAGGTGGCAGTCATCGCCGCGGGCATCGCCGCCAACCGGCCCGACCCGGCGGATGGGTTGGATGTGCTGACCAAGGTGGGCGGATTCGAGATCGGCGGCATCGCCGGTTTGATTTTGGCCGGAGCCTACCATCGGCGGCCTGTTGTCATTGACGGCTTCATCTCAACGGCCGGCGCGCTCATTGCCCAAGCCCTGTGTCCCGCCGTGACGGACTACCTGTTCGCCGGCCACCAGTCCGAAGAACCGGGCCACCGCATCATGCTGCGCCATTTGGCTGCGAC
>JAGTVD010000056.1 GCA_018224505.1 Desulfatitalea sp.
CGTGAGGTGGTGGTGTTCGACCGCACCTTCCCTTCAGCGGGCATCTGGGCCGGCGGCGTGGTGCGCGAAGAGACGGTGTTGCTGCCCTTCGCGCCCCGGGACAAGGGGATTGCCGACGGCCCGGCTGTTTTGCGATTAGTGGTGCGCGATTATTCCTGGCGCAGTTGGGGCAAGGGCAATGCCCATGTGATCGAAGAAGCGGTGCGTATCGACACCCGGCCCCCCGCCGTTGAAGTGCTCAGTCAACAGCACTACCTGGCCCAGGGGGGATCCGGCCTGGTGATTTACAGGTTGTCCGAGGTCTGCCCGGTCAGCGGTGTGAGGGTCGGGGACGATTTTTATCCCGGTTATGGCGGCCATTTCGCCGATGCCGCGATCTACATGGCTTTCTTCGCCCTGACCCATGAGCAGGGACCGGGGACCGCCATCCATATCAGCGCCACGGACGAGGCGGGCAACGAGGGGCGGGCCGGTATTCCGCACCTGATCAATGCCCGGCGTTTCAAAAAGGATACCATCCCCATCTCCGACGGCTTCCTGGACAGTCTCATGCCGGCCTTCATCAACGAGGTGGGCGCGGCGCCGGGCACTTCCAACTTCGATATTTTCATGAAGGTCAACAATGAGCTGCGCGTGGCCAACAACGAAGCCCTGCAGAAAGTTACCGCCCGATCCGATGATCGCATTCACTGGCAAGGGGCCTTCACGCAGCTGCCGGGGGCGGCCAACCGGGCCGGTTTTGCCGATCACCGGACCTATACCTACAAAGGCCGCGTGATTGACGAGCAATACCATCTGGGCGTCGATCTGGCTTCCTTGGCCCAGGCCCCGGTGCCGGCGGCCAATGCGGGCCGAGTGGCCTACGCCGATTTTTCCGGGATATACGGCAATACCGTGGTGGTCGACCACGGGATGGGGCTTTTCAGCCTCTATTCCCATTTGAGCCACATGGCGGTCGCGCCGGAACAGATGGTGGCCAAGGGGGATATCATCGGTAAAACCGGGCGGACCGGCCTGGCGGTGGGGGACCATCTGCACTTCAGCGTTCTGATTCACCACACGTTTGTCAACCCCCTGGAGTGGTGGGACAGCCAGTGGGTGCAGAACAACATCACCGCTAAAATCGAGGCGGTGGGGAAGCCATAAGCGAGCACGACCATGTCCAAACATACGGTTGAGAAAAGTTTTGCCGAAATCAACGCCCGGATCAAAAGCGGCGAGGTGGTGGTGGTTACGGCCGAGGAGATGACGGCCATCGTTAAGGAAAAAGGGGCCGCGGCGGCCGCCCGGGAGATTGACGTGGTCACCACCGGCACCTTTGCGCCCATGTGTTCGTCGGGCGCCATGATCAATTTCGGGCACAGTGTGCCGGGCATCAAGGCCTCCAACGTCTGGATCAACAATGTGCCGGCCTATGGCGGGCTGGCGGCGGTGGATTGTTATCTCGGGGCCACCGAACCCTGTCTCGACGATCCGCTCAACAAGGTATACCCGGGTGAGTTTCTCTATGGTGGCGGCCACGTGATTCAGGACCTGGTGGCCGGCAAGGATGTCTATTTCAGAGCCACGGCATACGGTACCGATTGTTATCCGAATCGCCAGATGGAGAAAAAGGTCAGACTCAAGGATCTGCCCAACGCCATTTTATGCAATCCGCGCAATGGCTATCAGAACTACAATGTGGCGGTCAATTCCACCAAAAAGACCATTTACACTTACATGGGCACCCTCCGGCCCAAGCTGGCCAACGCCAATTACTGCAGTGCCGGCGCGCTGAGTCCGTTGTTCAACGATCCGACCTACCGCACCATCGGTCTGGGCACGCGCATTTTTCTGGGGGGCGGGGTGGGCTATGTCACCTGGCATGGTACCCAGCACCGCCCGGCAGTGGACCGCACGCCCAATGGCACGCCCTTGCGGCCGGCGGGCACCATGTGGGTGATGGGGGATATGAAGCAGATGAGCCCCCGGTGGCTGGTGGGCGTTAGCATCCAGGGCTATGGCTGTTCACTGGCAGTGGGGTTGGGGGTTCCCATTCCCATCCTGAACGAAGAGATGGCGCGCTTCACAGCGATATCCGACGATGAGTTGTTCGCCCAGGTGATCGATTATGGCGAGGCCTATCCCAATGGCAGCGCAACCAGTTTGGGGCAGGTCAGCTATGCCGAACTCAAAAGCGGCAGCATCACCATCGACGGCCATACCATTGCCACTGTTCCACTGTCGAGCATGGTGCGTGCCCGGGAGATCGCCGCAACCCTGAAAGAGTGGATTCAGGCAGGCACATTTCTGCTTGGCGAACCGCAATTCACCCTTCCCATGGAGGCTGTTTGACACGGCGGCACATGGGCCATCGGCGATTCGCAGGGCCGGGCGGGGCATACAATTCGGAGCATGGGAAATTCCATCCGCACATTCATCGCGTTCGCATCGCCGGTCGATCTGGTCCAGTTGGCCGGCGCGTTGCAGACCGATCTTAAAAAAAGTGGTTTGCGATTGCGGTGGGTGCGGCCTGATAATATCCATCTGACGCTCAAGTTCCTGGGGGATATTGCGCCCCAACAGGCCGCGGCGGTGGCCGACGCCATGCAAACCGCCGCGCTGGACATCCCGGTGCTCCCTTTGACGGTGCAGGGTATGGGGGTGTTTCCCAATATGCGCCAACCCCGGGTGTTGTGGGTTGGATTGGGTGGGCAGATCGATGGGCTGCGGCAGTTGCACGCGGCGTTGGAAATGCAACTGGCCGCGCTGGGCTTTGCCATGGAGCGCCGGCCCTTCAGGGCCCATCTGACCTTGGCGCGCATCAAAGAGCCCCCGGACCAGGGGCTTTTGCGGCAAGCTCTGGAAACGGCGGGGCAATATGCCCCCGGGTGCTTCCAGGCGGAAGAACTGATCCTTTTTCAGAGTGTCCTGCAACCAGGGGGCGCCACGTATACACCCCTGGCGCGGGTTCGGCTTGGGGAGGGCGGATAGGTGGCAATTCGGGGTATGAAAAAGATTCCTGTGACAGATAAAAGGTGTTTCAACGGTTTAAATGCAATGAACGGTCGGACCCGTTGCGGGGGTTCCGGCCTGCAATACCCAACGATTGAAGGGGGAGATCATTATGAGTGTTTCCGTGGATAAGACCAAGGCCATCGAGTCGGCCATGAGCCAGATCGAACGCCAGTTCGGCAAAGGCTCGATCATGAAGCTGGGCAGCCGGCCCATCGTGGATGTGCCGGTGATTCCAACCGGTTCCATCGCCCTGGATCGGGCTTTGGGGGTCGGCGGTATTCCCCGGGGCCGGGTGGTCGAAATCTACGGGCCGGAGTCCTCGGGCAAAACCACCTTGGCGCTGCACGCGGTGGCCAATGCTCAGAAAAAGGGGGGCATAGCCGCTTTCATCGATGCCGAGCACGCCCTGGACACCAATTATGCCAAGCGCTTGGGGGTCAACTGCGACGAGTTGCTGGTGGCCCAACCCGATACCGGCGAGCAGGCCCTGGAGATCGCCGACATGCTGCTGCGCAGCGGGGCCATCGATGTGATGGTGATCGACTCGGTAGCGGCCCTGGTGCCGCGGGCCGAAATCGAAGGCGAGATGGGCGATGCCCACATGGGGCTCCAGGCACGGTTGATGTCCCAGGCCCTGCGCAAACTGACCGGCACCATTGGTCGCACCAATACCTGTTTGATCTTCATCAACCAGATCCGTATGAAGATCGGTGTGGTGTTCGGCAATCCCGAGACCACCACCGGCGGCAACGCCCTGAAGTTCTATGCCTCGGTGCGCATGGACATCCGGCGCATAGGGGCCATCAAGAACGGTCAGGATGTGGTGGGCAACCGCACCCGCGTTAAGGTGGTCAAAAACAAGATGGCGCCGCCGTTCAAGGAGGCGGAGTTCGACATCACCTACGGCGAGGGGATCAGCCAGGTCGGAGACCTTCTGGATGTAGGGGTGGAGGCCAACATAATCGAAAAGAGCGGCGCCTGGTACTCTTACAAAGGCGAGCGTATCGGCCAGGGCCGTGAGAATGTCAAAACCTTTCTGACAGAAAACCCCGATCTGTTCAGCGCCATCGAGAAGGAGGTGCGCGGCTCGGTGGGTATCGAGAAGAAAATCGAAGAGACTGTGGTCGAATCGGACGCAGACTGACCGGCGCCCCGCGATGACGGGCGGCCCCCCAATGGAGCAGATACCATGACAGGCAACGAAATCCGCAAGCGTTTTCTCGACTACTTCGAAAAGCACCACCACCGGGTGGTGCGCAGCTCATCGCTGGTGCCCCAGGACGACCCCACGCTGCTGTTCACCAATGCGGGCATGGTGCAGTTCAAGCGGATTTTCATGGGTGAAGAGAAACGCGACTACGCGCGCGCCGTCACTTCCCAAAAGTGCGTGCGGGCCGGGGGCAAACACAACGACCTGGAAAATGTGGGCTATACCGCCCGTCACCACACCTTCTTCGAGATGCTGGGCAACTTCTCCTTCGGCGACTACTTCAAGGAGAAGGCCGTGGCATTCGCCTGGGATCTGCTTACCAACGGCTACGGCTTACCGGCCGAACGTTTGTGGGCCTCGGTCTACACCGACGACGACGAAGCTTACGACCTGTGGCACCAATCGATCGGTATACCCACCGAGCGCATGGTGCGCCTGGGCAAGGCGGACAACTTCTGGGCCATGGGCGATACCGGCCCCTGCGGGCCGTGCAGCGAGATCCACATCGACCGCGGCGCTGCCTTCGGGTGCGGCCGCGCGGACTGCGGCGTGGATTGTGAGTGCGACCGTTTTCTCGAGATCTGGAACCTGGTGTTCATGCAGTACTACCAGGACGAGAGCGGGACGATGACCCCGCTGCCCAAACCGAGCATCGACACGGGTATGGGCCTGGAGCGCCTGGCGGCGGTGCTGCAGCAGGTGGATACCAATTTCGAGACCGATCTGCTGCGGCCGATCATCGCCCACACGGAACAGTTGGCTGAAAAACCCTTCGGCCGGGATGCGACCGTGGATGTGGCCATGAAGGTGATCGCCGACCACAGCCGGGCGGCAGCCTTTCTGATCAACGACGGGGTGCTGCCCTCCAACGAGGGGCGCGGCTACGTGCTGCGGCGCATCATGCGCCGGGCCATCCGCTATGGCCGCAACATCGGCCTGGCGCGTCCGTTCCTGCATCGCACCGTGGAGACCGTGTTCGATATCATGCGGCCGGCCTACCCTGAATTGAGTGAGGCGGCGCCTTTTATCCGCAACGTGGTGCTCAACGAGGAACAGCGTTTCATGGAGACCCTGGATACGGGTCTGCGGCTGCTCAACGATTCGCTGGCCGATCTCAAGGCCCGGGGGCAAAACGAGATTCCCGGCGACCTGATCTTCAAACTTTACGACACCTTCGGTTTCCCGGTGGACATCGTGCAGGATGTGGTGCGCGACACCGGCATGGCGGTTGACCTCAAGGGATTTGAATCCCACATGCAGGCCCAGCGGGAGCGCAGCCGCGCCAAGGTGACCTTCGACAATTTGGGCGAAGCGTACAAAGCGCTGGCGGCCCGGGCGGTCAAAGCGGAGTTCACCGGCTATCAGACCCTTACCATGAATGCGCCGGTGCTGCTGCTGGTGCGCGATGGCAAGGAGGTCGCCGAGGCCGGGGCAGGGGAGGACGTGGAAGTGGTGACCGCCGCCACGCCTTTTTATGGCGAGGCAGGTGGCCAGGTGGGCGACCAGGGCACCATCACCGGTGAAGGGTTGGAAATGGTGGTGTCGTATACCATCAAAGACCCCACCGGATTGATCATCCACAAAGGAAAGGTGGTGCAGGGGCGCATCGTCAAGGACCAGACCGTCACGCTGGCCGTGGATGCCGGTAAACGCCGCGCCACCGCCTGCAACCACACCGCCACCCACCTTTTGCACACCGCATTGCGCCAGGTGCTGGGCGAGCATGTCAAACAGGCCGGTTCGCTGGTATCACCCGATCGTTTGCGATTCGACTTCTCGCACTTCAGTCATGTGCCGGCCGAGGACCTGGAGCGCATCGAGCACACGGTCAACGCCGAGATCCGGGCCAACGTGCCGGTACACACCGAGGAGATGGGGGCCGAGCAGGCCATGCGCTCGGGTGCCATGGCGCTGTTCGAGGAGAAGTACGGCGACCGGGTGCGGGTGGTTTCCCTGGCCGATTTCAGCAAAGAGTTGTGCGGCGGGACCCATACCGAGCATACCGGCAACATCGGGCTTTTTAAAATCATTGGGGAAACCAGTGTGGCCGCCGGCGTGCGCCGTATCGAGGCTTTGACCGGGGAGGCGGCCCTGCGCCACGTGCAGCAGGCGGTGCGCCAGGCCCAGGAAGCCGCTCAACTGCTGCGCGTGCGGCCCGAGGAGACGGTGGCCCGGCTGCAGCAAATGCTCGCTGGCCAGAAGGCCCTGGAAAAAGAGGTGGAAAAACTCAAGGCCGGCCTTGCCGATGCCAAAGCCCAATCGGGGGATGAGGCGCCGCGCATGGTCAATGACGTTGCGGTGCTGGTCAAGAAGGTGGCCGTGGACAAGCCGGCGGCCATGCGGGATCTGGCCGACCGTTTCCGGGACCGCATCCGCTCGGGCATCGTGGTGCTGGGCTGCGCTCTGGAGGACAAGGCCCTGCTGATCGTGGTGGTGACCAAGGATCTGGAAAAGCGCTATCCGGCCGGGCAAATCGTCAAGGCGCTATCCGCCCTGGTCGGCGGCGGCGGTGGTGGGCGGCCCGACATGGCCCAAGCCGGCGGCCCCCAGCCGGAAAAGCTGGATATGGCCTTGGAGAAGGCCTACGATGTGGTGGCGGGGATGAAAAAAGAGTGATGGCGCCTGTTATTCACCCTTGACCTTCAATGCCACCTCGATGATCATCTCCCCCTTGTCCGTGGTGCAGGGGATGGTGATGATGGGGATGCCCGAAGGATAGCTGACTTTGTGTCTGCCCACTACCACACTGGGCACGGAAATGCTGTTGTTGTTGCTCGGAAAGTCTGTCTTGGCATTACCGGCGATCATATTGGCGATTTCACCGATGGCGTCGGTACACACCTCGTCCATTTCAGTGATCTCCTCGCCGATGAGGGCCTCCACCAGCTGGAAGGCCACGGCCTGGGAGAGGCTGATGACCACGCAGCCGCTCACATTGCCGGACAATCCGATGATACTGCTGATTTCGTGAGGTACCTCATTGCCCTTTTTAAGGATCGGTTTGCCCAATGAGAAAGGAACGGTGATCATGGTTTCGAACACCCGTTTGACGGCAACCACGAACGGTTTGATATAGTTGGGATCCATTTTGCCTCCAGCTTAATATGGTTGACCGGCACACCGGCCATGGGCCAGGGCCGCTTCGCTCTCCATCATTACATACCCTTTCATCGGCACAAATCCGGGGAACTTTACTTGATCCCATGCTTTTTTAACCCTTTGCGACGTATTTTTTTCACGCTATAGTACGATTTTTTTCTGCGGGGGATTCAGCAGCGATGATCAACAGTCACCCAACATCACCGCCACCGCTCCGTCTGACCTGGTTTGTATGGGGTCTGGGGGCCCTTTTCTACCTGCTGGGCTTTTTCCAGCGGGTGGCGCCGGCGGTGATGACCGGTGAACTGATGCGCGATTTCCAGATCGGCGCCGGCGCCCTCGGCAATTTGTCGGCCTTTTATTTTTACAGCTACGTGGGCATGCAGATCCCCACGGGGATCCTGGCGGATATCTGGGGGCCGCGGCGCCTGCTGAGCACCGGCGCGGTGGTGGCCGCCATCGGTACGGCCGTGTTCGCGCTGGCGCCGACCATGGCATGGGCCGCCCTGGGGCGCCTGCTCATCGGCGGCTCTTTCGCCGTGGCTTTTGTGGGCATGCTCAAGATCACCAACAACTGGTTCCCGCCCCGCTACTTCGCCATGGTGTCGGGCGTGGCGCTTTGCTGCGGCATGGCGGGTGCGGTCTTTGCCGGCACCCCGCTGCGGATGATGATGGACCACACCAGCTGGCGCACCATTATGCTCGTGGCGGCGGTTTTCACCGCGGTGCTCGGTGCGGCCATGTGGCTTTTGATCAAAGATTATCCGCACGACAGAGGTTATGCCGACTGGATCGCTCCCACGGGTGGCGGCGTCGGTGTCAATCGCACCGGTATCCTGGCCGGCATCGCCGAAGTGTTCCGTTACCGCAATACCTGGCTGCTCTTTGTCATCCCCGCCGGCGTGGTGGGCAGCGTGCTGACTTTTTCCGGGCTGTGGGGCGTACCCTTCCTCACCACCCATTACCATCTGCCCGCGGCGCGCTCCGCGGTGCTCACATCGACCGTGTTGATCACCATGGCCTTGGGCGGCCTTCTGTTCGGTTGGCTTTCCGACCATTGGGGCCGCCGCAAGCCGGTTTACATGATAGGTGTCACCATGGCCCTGGCCGGATGGGTCGCGGTGCTGATGGTGCCGAACCTGCCGTTCACGCTGCTGGTCGCCTCCCTCGTGGTGGCCGGCCTTTTCTCCGGATCCATGATCATCAGCTTCGCCTTTGCCAAGGAGTCGGTACCGCAGCATCTGGCCGGCACCATCTCCGGCGTGATCAACATGGGGGTGATGATGGGCCCCATGCTGCTGCAACCCGTCGTGGGTTGGATATTGGACCGCAAGTGGCAGGGCGAGACGGCTGCCGGCATCCGCCTCTACAGTCTGGATGCCTACCAAACCGGCTTCGCCATCATGCTGGCTTGGCTGGTGCTCTCCCTGGTGCTGCTGTTTTTCACCCGCGAGACCCATTGCCGGCAGGTGGGGTGAGGGCGTTGGTTGAGTTTGTTGGGTTGGTTGGGTTTGTTGGGTTGGGTGGGTTGGTGGTTGGTGATGGGTTGGTTTGGCGATTGGTTGCGTGATCACCGGCGGGAAGCACGTGGGTTGCGAGTTGTTCAATGGACAGGATGTTTTGCTTTAAACTGTAAACTTAGGCCCCATGCCCTCTACTCCCATGCCATCACCAGGTTCCGACTTGTCCGGCCTTCCCGGAGCACCCAAATCAGTGGTTTTGATCCATCCGCCTGTGACCAAACCGTGTGAGCCGCCGGCCGGTGTGGCCCGATTGGCTGGTGCTTTGCGGGCCAATGGGGTTTCTTGCACGCTGATCGATGCCAACCTTGACGGGCTCTATTATCGGCTGGAGCACCTGGTTCCCGCCGGCGATACATGGTCCCAGCGGGCCTATCGCCACCTGGCGGATCATTTGGCGGTTATACGTGCGCCGGATACCGGCCGCCATCCGGACCGTTACCGTCGGGCAGTGGCCGATGTGGGCCGATTGTTGACCACCGACGGCGCGGTAGCGGGTGTTCGGGCGGGTTTGGCGGACTATCGCGACGATCGCTGGAGTCCTGTGCGCCGGGACGATCTGTGCAGGGCCGCCGAAGCGCCAGAGCACAATCCCTATTACGCCTATTACATGGAACGCCTGCTACCCCGGATTCTGGCGTTGCAGCCGTCAACGGTGGGGATTTCCATCAACTACCTTTCCCAGGCGTTATGCGCCTTCTCCCTGATCGGGCTGCTGAGAAGACGCTTTGCCGGACTGCGGGTCGTCATCGGCGGGGGACTGGTCACCTCATGGATGCGGCGGCCGGGCGGTATGGCAGGTTTTTCGGGCTGGGTCGACGAGATGGTTTCCGGTCCGGGGGAACTCCATCTGCTGGCGGCGGCCGGTGCTGCGGGATCGGCGGGTGCGGGCTATGCGCCCGATTACACAGACCTGGTGCGAGGCAATTACTTGAGCCCTGGATTTATTCTGCCCTTCAGCGCCAGTGATGGCTGCTGGTGGCGGCGGTGCGCTTTCTGCCCCGAAAGGGCCGAGAAAAGACCCTTTCGGCCGTTGCCACACAAAGCGGTTGCCCGGCAGTTGCGGCAATTGACCGCAGAGACCCGCCCGGTGTTGATCCACCTGCTGGACAATGCATTGTCGCCGGCCCTGCTCAATACCTTGACCAGCGCCCCTCCGGGCGCCCCCTGGTATGGTTTTGCGCGCATCGGTGCGCCCCTGGACGACCTTGATTTCTGCCGCCGTCTGGCCGCCGCCGGATGCGTGATGCTCAAGCTCGGTCTGGAATCGGGCAGTCAGGCTGTCCTTGACCGCCTGCAGAAAGGGATGCAATTGGATACGGCCTCCCGGGTGCTCGACAACCTGCGCCGGGCCGGCATCGCGACCTATGTCTATCTGCTGTTCGGGACACCGGCCGAGGATGCCGCCGCGGCCCTTCAGACGTTGGATTATGTGGTGGCCCACCGGGAGGCCATCGGGTTTTTGAACCTGGCCATATTCAACCTGCCACTGGGTAGCCCTGATGCCGCACATTTGGAAGTGAGCGATTTTTATCCGGGGGATTTGGCGTTCTACGGCGATTTCCGCCACCCCCGGGGTTGGGACCGCGGCGCCGTACGCCAATTTATAGACAAACAGTTCAAGCGTCACCCGGTGGTGCAAGCCATTCTGCGCCGCGATCCGCCCGTGTTTACCTCCAACCATGCGCCTTTCTTTCTCTGCCAAAGGGAAGAATCAAGATGAACGTTTTTCAAATAACTTGATCATCAATTCGATATCCCCCGCCACGCTGTATTTTTGATCCACGAACAACTGCTGCCCATCGGCCTTGCCGGTCAGGATGTCCATCCAGGTTTCAAAGGGCGTATCAATGGTGATGTCCGCCGCGTTGCTCAGCCCCTCTCTGGCCCCGACGGCGCCATCTTTGATCAGGAAATAGCAGCTGCCCGCCACCGCACCGGTAAAACGGAATTGCAGCACTGCGGGCTTTTGCCCGGCCGCCCGGGCGTTGATGCCGTGGGGCATGATCAACATGAATGCTTCCAGGGAGTCCGGCCGCGGCACCCTTTTTTGCTTTCGGAAGGCTTTTGGGGTGAGCCCTTCGGCAATGCAGCTTTTCCAGAACAGGTTGCCCATGATCGTGAACAGGTGGGTGTCGGTCAGGGGTTGGGTGATCCGCGCCATGGTTTCGGGTGCGACACGCATACGGGTCACGATTTCCAGGCCGGCTTGGGTGGTGGCCGCAAGGATATCCGTTTTCTTGTGGTGCAAAAAGGAGCTCATCATGGTCTCGGCGCCGGGCCGGAAGATATTGGCGATGTGGGTGACCTCCGGGCTGCGGGTACTGTCCATGAAAGCGGCCAGTGCGTCGAACTCCGACAGGTCGGGAAACCCGCACACACTGAGCAGGACCTCGGCGGGCACTGGGACCCGCAGCGGATGGTAAGTGACGCCGGCCGCATTCTGTTCGAAAAACGGCTCCACCATTGGCAGCATGCGTTCCCGGAAGCAGGCCATCAGGGCGTTGACCGAATGGTAGTACAGCGGCGAGGCATAGACCGCCACGTCGGCC
Organism: Desulfatitalea sp.; assembly: GCA_018224505.1. Taxonomy (GTDB): domain Bacteria; phylum Desulfobacterota; class Desulfobacteria; order Desulfobacterales; family Desulfosarcinaceae; genus Desulfatitalea. The sequence goes on from JAGTVD010000056.1 coordinate 11,379, forward strand.
GCTTGCAATTTGGGCAGCAGTTCGGTGCTCATGTCGTCCTTGTGCAGGCACTGTCCGGGGGTTCGGGTCCAACAGGTAAAACAGCCGATGCAGTGCTGAATTTTTTTCTCGCGCAGATTGACGATCTCCACCGATGCACCCGCGTCCCGCATCCCCGCCACCAGGTGGTCCAGTAAAATTTCTGTTTTGCTTTCAATGCCCGTCCGCGGGCTGGAGTTCAGGGCTAATACGCGCATGGGCGCTCCTTTGAGAGAAGTGGACGTTGTGAACGCCACTATCCCTTATACAGGTGGAGAAATCAAGCCGTGCAGGTTTGGGGAGATGTGTTGGCATCCGTTTTGGGAGGATGTGTTGGCATCCGTCGTCCGCACCGTGCCGGAAAAATCAGGACGGCATCGAACCAAGAAAAAGGCGCCCCCGGCCTTTGCCGGGGGCGCCTCGGCGCGGGACCGCAACTCAATCGGTCCCGGGTGAAGCGTGATGTGCAACGCCGGGGTTATTTATCCCAAAGCCTTTGCAGCAGCTCGACTTTCTCCGCCTCGAACCCGAGCCATCGGCCCCAGCCTTGTTTGGAGACGGGGTCGTAGGCATGTCGGTACAAACCGCCAGTGTCGCCGGATTCCGGGTTGATGGACCAGTAGCAAGCATCCATATCCTTCTCGATCATATAGTCCACCAAGGCATTCTGCCACAATCTGTCAGGATTGGAGGTGATATAGCCCCAGCGGTCGCGGTCACGCTGTTCGGATGTTTCCTGGGGCCAATTCATATGGCCGCCGAATTCGCCGATCAACA
>JAGTVD010000057.1 GCA_018224505.1 Desulfatitalea sp.
CGCTAAGGGGTGTGCTCCGGGTAGGCCCGCAAACTCACTGCGTTCAGACAGTGCGGGCCGAACAACCCTGCGCACACCCCCAAGCGTCACTAAAACCCCATTGCGGACGCAGCGCCCCATCCCCGCTATCGGCAGCACCTCCTGCTTTGCTAAATGAACGGACGGATCAGCTGCCCAGTGCATGTATTATGCGTGCAGTTACATGCGCTCGCCCTGCCCTTGTCCACCCGGCACTACCGCCTCCCTGGCCAAACGCAGATAATCGAGCCACTGCCGGTAAAGCGAATGGGCCTCGTCGAGGTCGACCCGGTGGAAGCGCACCCGGTCGCCGGGGCGGGCCTGGGCGATTTTGAACAGATCGGCGGTCACAACGGTGGCGATTTTGGTGTATCCGCCGATGGTCTGCTCCACCATCAGAACAATGGGCTGACCGTCGGGAGGCACCTGCACATTGCCGTGCACGCTCGGCTCGGAGATGATGCTCTTGGGGGCCGCCGGGTCCCGCTCCAGCACCGGTCCCTGCAGGCGATATCCCATGCGGTTGGATTTCCCGGTCACCGTGAAGAACTCTGAGAAAAAGGTGCCGAGGGCAGTGGGAAAGCTGTCATCCTGGGGCCCGGGCACCGCCCGCAGGTGAATTTCGGTGCCGTATATCGGCTGCCAGGGCAGGCGCCGTGGCGTGTCCAGCAGCGGGCCCGGACCGCGGGAAAGGATATCCCCGGATTGCAGTTGACGGCCGGCCACGCCGCCGATGGCGCCGCTTACAAAAGTGGCGCGGCTGCCCATGACCACCGGCACGTCGAAACCGCCGGTCACCGCCAGATAGGCCCGGCATCCGCTGGCGGCCTGGCCGAAATCGACACGGTCGCCCGGCTGGACGCGCAGGGTTTCCCACTGGGGCGCCTGCACGCCGTTGATGGTCAGCGCCATGGCGGCGCCGGTGACGGCGATGTCGGCGTTTTCCAGGACTTCCAGTTCCGGTCCGAAAAAGGTGATCTCCAGGGTGGCGCAGTCGGCATCGTTGCCCACCAGGTCGTTGGCCACGGCGTGGGCAAAGGGGTCCAGGGCGCCGGAAACCGGCACGCCCATGTGCTGGAAGTCGAAGCGGCCCCGATCCTGGATGGTGCTGTAAGGTCCGGGTTGGTGGACGCGAAAGATGGCCATCAACCGTTCTCCTTCTCGTGGAGTTGGCGATACGTTTCCACGGAGATGGCCACGAATTGAAGACTGTCGCCGGCCTGGTAAAGAAACGGGTTCTTGCGCCGGGCGTCGAACAGCTTCAAAGGCGTGCGGCCGATCAGACGCCAGCCGCCGGGGCTTTGCAGGGGATAAATGCCGGTCTGGGCTTCGGCGATGCCCACGGCGCCGGCAGGCACAGTCGTGCGCGGCGTTTCCAGCCGCGGGGTGTGCAGCCGCGGGTCGAGGCCGCCGAGGTAGCAGAAGCCCGGTGCGAACCCGATGGTATAGATGTGATAGGGGTTGGCGGTGTGGATGGCGATCACGTCCGGCACTTCGATCCGGTTGTGCTCGGCCACGAACCCGATGTCCGGGCCGAAGTCGTCACCATAGCACACGGGGATTTCCACAGTGCGCGGCGGCGGGATGTCGCTCCCATCCAGGTGGCGCGCCCGCCGGCGCACCGCCGATTCCAGCGCGGCCGGTCGGGTGGCCAATGGATCATACACCACGGCCAGGGAACGGTAGGCGGGCAGCACCACCTCCATGCCCTTGGGCGGGTCCCGGCGCAACCGTTCGGTGAGGGCGCGCACCGCTTCGTTGACGCCCAAATCGATGGTGTCACCCAGGGCCACCAGCAGCACCCGGTCACCGCTGACCTGGAAACGGGGTTCGTCGTATAGCGCACCACTCATCGCGCCCTCTCAAACAATCGCAGATTACAAATACTGGGGCAGGCACGTCACCTGGTACGCATGGTGGATCTTGCGCTGCAACACCGGATCCTCCATTTCAAATTCAAAGCGCTGCCCACACTCGATGCCGCCGATGGCCGGAAATGTGCCACAAAACAGACACAACCGGGGCATGTCCAATCCATCTGCGGTCGGAATGTTATCCAGGATCTCCATGACGTCGATATTGGCCGCCAGGCGACCTTCCTGATACTGCCGGCGTTTGCCCCCGGTGGTCATCCAGGAGCGCAGGACGATCCGGTCCAGGTGCCCCCGGACCTGCCCCAGTTCCCACACCACAGGGGCCACCGGTTTGGCGCAAACCTGCTTGGAGGCGGGGATGTCGTACTTTTCAAAGGCGCGATCGGTGTGATCCGATCCGACGCCCACAAAGATGGCATCCCCGTCTTTAATCAGCACGCACTCCACTTCACCCGATGATTCGGGGCCCACCACCGCCATCGTATCACCAGTGGTCAGGATCATGGGCGAAAGGTTCATATAGGTGGGCGTGCGGGACGGCGCGGGCACCCCGAGTTTGCCCAGTTCCTCGATGTGATGTCCCAGGGCCGCCTTGTCCCGCCCCACCCATCCGGCCACGACCAGCCGGTCGATGGTCACGGCCAGGGGGCTGCGGCCGGAAGCGTGCGCCACTGTCAATTCAAGTTGCCGGCTTACCATGGCATCGTCTCCTTGCATGGATCGGTTATTGCACATACCGGGCGAATATCAATGCCAAATCGGGGAAAACGATCATCACCAGGATCATCAATGCGATGACCACGACAAACGGCAGGCTGCCTATCATCACCTCGCTGATATTACCGCTGCCGCGAACCCCCTGAACAACAAATAGGTTCAACCCCACAGGGGGCGTAATCAGGGCCATTTCGATCAACAGGATCAGCAGGATACCGAACCAGACCGGATCGAAGCCGGAACTGATCATCACCGGTGTCACGATGGGCACCGTAATCACCATCAGCGAGAGGGTTTCCACGAAAAAGCCGAGGACCACATAAAGAACGATAATCACCATGAGGGTTTTCATCGGTGACAGCCCCAGGTTGTTGACGAAATCCTTGAGCATCTCCGCCAGCCCGATGGAATCGAGCACGAAATTGAGGTAATTGGCCGTTATCAGAATCAGCATGATCATGGCCGTGGTGCGCATTGTGCCTTCGAGCACCTCACTGACAAATTTAAGGTTGACGGCCCGGTACCGCAGGGCCAGGAGCAGCGCCGCCAAAACCCCCAGGGCGGCCGACTCGGTGGGCGTGGCCCACCCGGCGTAGATGGACCCGATCACCACCGCAAAAATGAACAGCACCGGGATCAGATCGCCCAGGCTTGCGAAACGCGCGCTCCAGGAGGCGGATCGGGTGCCGCCGCTCAGGCTGGGTTTGATCATGCAGACGATCAGTATAAGCAACATGAACAGCAGCGCCAGCAAAATGCCCGGCACGATACCGGCCAGAAAAAGCTGGGGGATGGAGGTGTTGGTCAGAAAACCGTAAACGATCAGATTGATCGAAGGCGGGATGAGAATCCCGAGGGTGCCGCCGGCGGCGATGGACCCGGCGAACAGGCTTTCATTGTAGTTGTAACGGCGTGCCTGGGGCAGTGCCACGGTGGTGATGGTGGCGGCAGTGGCGACGCTGGAGCCGCTGGTGGCGGCGAACATGGCCGAGGTGCCGATGTTGGCATGCATCAGGCCGCCCGGCAGCCAGGAGAGCCATTTATCCAAGGCGCTGTAAGTGCGCTGGGCGATACCGGCGCGCAGCAGGATCTCACCGAGCAGGACGAAAAGCGGGATCGCCAACAGGATGAAGTCCGTGCTGGCCGACCAGAAAATCTCTCCCATGGCGCGATGAATCGGGTAATTGGTGAAAAGCATACCGATCACCAGACCCAGGACCATCAGCGCAACAGCTACCGGGATGCTGATCAACAGCAAGGCCAGCAAGAGGGCAAGCGTAACGGCAACGGTCATGGGGTGTCTCCTTTTGCCAGTGCCTGGACTTGTTTGCCGGTCCCTTCCCGGATCTCCTCCAAAAGACTGGAAGCGCCGGAGAGTTCATGCGCGCCCTTTGCATCTTTGTGAATGGTGCGGTAGATGGTGCCCATTAGTAGAACCAGGATCACCAGGCATAAAAAAACCAGGCCGGCAAACCACAAGCTCTGGGGGATCCAGAGCGGCGTTCCCAGCGGCGTGTTGGCTACGGAACCGCGCCGGATCGATGTCTGCAACACAAAAAAAGCAAAATAAGTGGCAACCAAAGCGCAGGCCCCAAACAGGGTCAAGGAGAGTAGATCCAGGGCGATGCGCACCTTACTGGACATTCGGCTATAAAGCACATCGATCCGGATATGCGCCTTGCGCAGCAAGGCGTAGCCGAAGGTCCAGCTGGAGCTGATGGCCAGCGCATAGTAGGAGATTTCATCGGCCCCTCCCATGGAGATGGAAAAGATTTTGCGCAGGACCACCTCGATGGCGATAAGCACCGCTGTAGCGAACAGTATCGCACCGCTGGCCCATGCCAACCAGGTGCCGATACGGTCGGTGATACGGATCAAAGCGTTCATGGGAACCTTTCCAGGAAGATCCGGGGGCGGGCGTCCACGGCGCTTTGCCCGCCCCCGGTCCAATCGGCAGCATACCTTCATTTAAAACTTCAGGCCTGACACCTGACACTTAGCCCTTCGCAGCGCCCCTATCGCAAAAGGCTACTTGGCCTCC
>JAGTVD010000058.1 GCA_018224505.1 Desulfatitalea sp.
ATTCAAAACCGGAGGCATAGCGAGCTATTCCGAGGATTTTGAATCCGATGATCGGGCCAAGACGGCCTGAAGCAGGGATGGATAAAATGTGAAGTTATTTTTGCACGAGCCCTTAACCCTAACACCCATATCACACGTCCATGGACCCGGTTCCTGGTGCTTTCACGCGAAAGTCGGAGCCGGGGATGAAATGGGCGCAGGACAAACCAAAGGAAAAGGAGCAGTTATGGCGTACGTCACAATGAAAGAGTTGCTGGAAGCCGGTGTCCACTTCGGGCATCAGACCAAGCGTTGGAACCCCAAGATGAAGCCGTATATCTTCGGCGCACGCAACGGTATCTATATTATTGACCTGCAGAAAACCGTGCGCATGTTCAAGACCGCCTACGATTTCATTCTGGAGACCGCGGCCGCCGGCCGTTCGGTGCTGTTTGTGGGGACCAAGAAACAGGCCCGGGAGTCGATCTACGAAGAAGCCAACCGGTGTGAAATGTATTATGTGCACAATCGTTGGCTGGGCGGTATGCTGACCAATTTCCAGACCATCAAAAAGAGCATCGACCGCCTCAACTATCTGAACAACATCGAACTGGACGGCTCGATCAATCTGTTCCCCAAGAAAGAGCGCCTGAAACTGGGCAAGGAACGCGGCAAACTGGACAGCACCCTGGGCGGCATTCGCACCATGAACCGTTTGCCCGGTGCCATCTTTGTCATCGATCCCAAAAATGAGACCATCGCCGTGCGTGAAGGGCGGCGCCTGAACATCCCCATCGTTTCCATCGTGGACACCAATTGCGACCCGGATGAAGTGGATTACCTGATTCCGGGCAATGACGATGCCATTCGCGCCATTCGTCTTGTCACCTCCCGCATGGCCGATGCGTGCATCGAAGGGCAGAAACGATTCGCCGAAAAACAGCAGGCCCGCACCGACAAGGCGGACGAGGAACCTTCGGAAATCGAGACCGCGGCCGCTCATTTGAAACCGGGTGAGCGCAAGGTCATTTCGGACGGCACCCAGGGACCGATCGTTGAGATTATCCGCAAAACGGGTGACGAAGAGGTTCCGCCTCCGGCGGCCGATGCAGCTTCAACCGATTCCAAAGCAGCAGTCGAATAAACAGGAGAAGAAGATCGTATGGCAGATATCAGCGCAACAATGGTCAAGGCGCTCCGGGAGAAGTCCGGAGCCGGTATTATGGATTGCAAGGAGGCCCTGGCGGCTTGCGACGGGGACATGGAAAAGGCCGTGGACTTTCTGCGCAAAAAAGGGTTGGCCACAGCCGCCAAACGCGCCGGACGGGCTACCAGCGAAGGCACCATTCAGTCCTATATCCATATGGGTGGTAAGATCGGGGTCATGGTCGAAGTCAATTGCGAAACCGACTTCGTGGCCAAAACCGATGATTTTATGGAATTTGCACGCAATCTGGCCATGCACATCGCTGCCACCAGTCCCGTGGCGATTGCGCCCGAAGATGTGCCCGCGGAGATCCTGGATCGGGAGCGGGACATCTATCGCGCCCAGGCCCTGGAAACCGGCAAGCCGGAAAAGATGCTGGACAAGATCGTGGAGGGCAAGGTCAACAAATTTTACAAAGAAAGTTGCCTTCTCAACCAGGGTTATGTCCGTGAGCCGGATAAGACCATCAGTGATTATCTGAACGAGGTGGTCGCCAAAACCGGTGAAAAAATCACCATCAAGCGCTTCGCGCGTTTCCAGGTGGGAGCCGAATAGTTTGCATACACCCCCTAATAAGTACAAACGCATCCTGCTCAAATTGAGCGGTGAGGCGTTGATGGGCGACCAGCAGTTCGGCATCGGAGCGGAGATGCTGAGCTTCGTCGCTTCCGAGATCAAGGCGACCCATGATCTCGGGGTTGAAATTGCCGTTGTGGTGGGCGGCGGAAATATTTTCCGTGGCGTCAAGGCCAGTTCCCTGGGCATGGAAAGGACTTCCGCCGACCACATGGGCATGTTGGCAACGGTGATCAACAGCCTGGCATTACAGGATGCCCTCGAGAAGACCGGCATCCAGACACGTGTTCAGTCGGCTATTTCCATGCACGAGGTGGCCGAACCCTATATCCTGCGACGGGCCTTGCGCCATCTGGAAAAGGGACGCGTGGTGATCTTCGCCGCAGGCACCGGCAATCCATATTTTACCACGGATACAGCCGCCGTCCTGCGCGCCCAGGAGATCCATGCCGAGGTGCTGCTCAAGGCCACCAAGGTGGACGGTTTGTACGATGCCGACCCGGTCATCCATCCCGACGCCAACTTCATCGAATCCATCTCCTACATGCAAGTCCTCGAGCGGCAGCTCAAGGTGATGGATATGACAGCCATATCCCTGGCCATGGACAACGATCTGCCCTTGGTGGTGTTCAACCTCAAGCAGGCGGGCAATATCATCAATGTGGCCCGCGGGGAACGCATCGGTACCCTTATCAGTAATTGATCAGGCATCAAGGAACCCCGCTCCCATGGGGCGGCAACGGCGCCGGGGTGTTCATCTTGCGGACGGAATGGACACGCCATTTCTCTACAACCGTAACGAGGTGATGCGCATGATTGAAGAGACCTACCAGGAGACCCAGGATCGGATGGCCAAGACCATCACCGCCTTTCAGGTCGAACTCAAACGCGTCCGTACCGGACGGGCATCCACATCGATTCTGGACGGTATCAAAGCCAATTATTACGGTACCCTGACCCCATTGAACCAGATGGCCACGGTGGCGGTGCCCGAAAGCCGCCTCATTACCGTTCAACCCTGGGATGCATCGGCCATCAAGGAGATCGAAAAGGCGATCCTCAAATCGGATCTGGGCCTGACCCCCTCCAATGACGGCAAACTGATTCGCCTCGCCATCCCCGCTTTGTCGGAGCAGCGGCGCAAAGAGTTGGTGAAAGTGGTGCAGAAAACCGGTGAAGAGCACAAAGTGGCTGTGCGCAACATCCGGCGGGATGCCAATGAACTGATCAAGGGGTTCAAAAAAGACGGGGATGTATCCGAGGACGACGCCTTCAAAGCCCAGGACCAGATTCAAAAAATCACCGACGAATACATCCAGCGCATCGACGAAATCTGCAAAGCCAAAGAGACGGAAATCCTTGAGTTCTGACATCGCTCAGGCCGGTCTCTCGAATGGTATCGCCGTGCCCCGCCATGTGGCGGTTATTATGGATGGCAACGGGCGCTGGGCCAAAAAGCGCCTTCTGAACCGTGTCATGGGGCACGAAAAGGGCGCGGATACCGTGCGGGCCATCGTTCGTACCTGTCGAGAACTGGGGATTTCCGTATTGACCTTGTATGCCTTTTCCACGGAGAACTGGCAGCGCCCCGCCACGGAAGTCAACGCACTCATGGGGCTGTTGAAACGGTTTCTCAACAGCGAGGAGGCGGAGCTCAAGGATAAAAACATTCGCCTGGGGGTGATCGGGCAAAGGCACCGGCTGCCGGCCGAAGTGAACGCCGTCATCGATCGGGTCCAGGCGGCCACCGCCGATAACGACGGCATGTTGCTCAACCTGGCGCTCAGTTATGGCGGGCGCACGGAGATCACTGAAATGGTGCGGGCCATCGCCGTCAAAGCGGCGGCAGGGGAGCTGTCACCGGAGCGGATCGATGAACAGACCGTCGCCGACCACTTGTACACCCGCGGCCTTCCCGATCCCGACCTGCTGATTCGCACGAGCGGTGAAATGCGCATCAGCAATTTTCTGCTCTGGCAACTGGCCTACACCGAACTCTATGTCACCCCCACCCTCTGGCCCGACTTTACACCAGAGGAGTTTGTTCGTATCCTCAATGACTTTTCCCAGCGCGACCGCCGTTTTGGCGGGGTCGATCCACCAAACCAGACCTGATCGGTGCATTCTACCCTTTTTGCACGCGCCCTAAACCCATGACCGGCGTTGCGACGCCCAAGCCTTCAGGATGCCGCATGCACTGGAAACGTTGGATAACCGCACTCGTCGGCCTGCCCCTGCTGATCCTCCTGGTCCTCAAGGGGGGCGAGACCCTTTTTGCGATAGCGATCGCCACCGTTGCCGTCATTGCCATGTGGGAATACTTCCGTATCGTGCTCTGTGATCACAAACCGCCCGTGCCGCGGATTTTTCTGATCTGGAGCTATGCCATCGGCGCCGCCATTGTTCTGGTGACGCCCTACCATGGTTTTCAAGCGGCCACCGGGCTGTCGGCCATTCATCTCATCGGCGCCGCAGTGATGTCCATCCTGCGCTACAAGCACACCCCCGACGCGCCAATGGTCGCGCTCAAGCAAGTGTTCGGCGTTACCTACATTGCCGGTTTCCTGTCGTTCTTCGTATTGCTGCACCATGGCCCCCAGGGCGTTCACTGGGTCTTTTTCCTGTTTATTGTTGTGGCGGCCGGAGACACCGGCGCCTATTATGCGGGTCGGGCCTTGGGCCGTCACAAACTGTGCCCTGCCGTCAGCCCCAAGAAAACGGTCGAGGGCGCCGTGGGGGGGCTGGCCGCCAACGTGGTGCTGGCCGTTGGATACAAGCTGCTGTTCATGCCCTTTTTGTCCCTGCCCGGCGCCGTCGGCTTCGCCCTGGTGGTGGGCGCCGTCGGCCAGGCCGGCGATTTGTTCGAATCGGAATTCAAGCGCGCTGCCGGTGTGAAGGATTCGGGCAATCTGCTGCCCGGCCACGGTGGATTCCTGGATCGCATCGACGCCTTGCTGTTCGCCTTGCCGGTGGCTTATATGCTCAAGGAATACCTGCTTTCATGAAAAGAAACCTTGCCATTCTGGGCGCCACCGGTTCCATTGGCCGCAGCACCCTCAAAATCG
>JAGTVD010000059.1 GCA_018224505.1 Desulfatitalea sp.
CAGCATACGGTCCGCCAAGCAACGCATCCGGCCCGAATGTGGGTTACGGCCAGGGTAGTTTATTGTGTGGGGAGCACTCACCTTGCTGTTATTCCAAGACTCCTGCTCGCCTTGTCATTCCAAGACACCTGCTCGCCTTGTCATTCCAAGACACTTGTTTGCCTTGTCATTCCGAGACGTTTGTTTGTCTTGTTATTCCGAGACGTTTGTTTGTCTTGTCATTCCGAGGAGCGCAGCGACGAGGAATCTCCCCGCGCCCCCGCCCAAATCCGCAGACGGCACGGACAAGATCCCTCGCTGCGCTCGGGATGACACAAATTGAGATAGCTCGGGATGACACAAGTTGAGATAGCTCGGGATGACACCAATTGAGATAGCTCGGGAGGACACAAGTTGAGATAGCTCGGGATGACACAAATTGAGATAGCTCAGGATGACACAAGTTGAAATAGCTCAGGATGACACAAATTGAAACAGCTCGGGATGGCACAAATTGAGACAGCTCGGGATGACATAGCGGCAACCGCTCGGATCTTCAATCTCAAGCCGGGTCATTGTCGCGACACACGTGCCATCCCGCGACACCAGCATACGGTCCGCCAAGCGACGCATCCGGCCCGAGTGTGGGTTACGGCCAGGGTGGTTTATTGTGTGGGGAGTACCTCACGCAGCGCCTGTCCGATGCAAGCGATGATGGCAGTCACCTGGGTGGCGGGAGTGGGTTGGGCATACTGGCCTGCCAACCGATTGATCCGGGCGGCCGTTTCCGCGGCGGCGGCCACTGGCATGCCGCTGTTCACCAGGGCGGCCGCAATCCCGGTGACCGTATCGCCGGTGCCGCCGATGGGCTCCAGGGTGGGAACACTGGGGGAGTCGATCACCGCCCTTACGCCTCGCCGATCGGCCACATAGTCACGCCTGCCTTTGACCAGCAGGTATTTGGCGGCATTCTGGTGTTGATAGGCCATGGCGATCATCTCCGGCACCTGGTTTTCCATGTGCAGGATAAATCCCCTGGTGTAGAATGGGTGGGGTGCCTGTTCGTCGGCCAGAAAAGAGAGTTCGCCGATGTCGGGCGTAAAGAGGTCGTAGGCGTCCGCCTGGCCGCTCATCTTGGCCACGTACATGAATCCGGCATCGGCAATCAGAATTGGGGATGATGCCATCTCCTGAACAGCGAAAAGTACCCGGTTGTGCCAATCGACATCCGGCTGGAGGTAGTGAAACACCAGCACGTCGTGGGCGGCTTGGGCGATATTTTCCGTTAAATAGGCGTAGAGCCGGCGGCTTCCGTCGCCCAGACCGATATCGCCGGCCAGGTAGGCCGTCGGCGCCGGCAGGCCCAGTGCCCTTCCGGCTTCGATGGCCGCGGCAATAAGGGCCGGCGTGCCCCGGTTGACGGGGAAGCGATGCCCCCCAACGGTCAAGACGTCTCCTTCCAAAGCAGCGGCTCCCATAAGGACCGGCACCGCGCGATCGGGAACGGTTCCTACGATGGCGAGCATTGGCGGGTGATCTCCTCGTAGGCCAGCTGAAGGGCGTATCCGCACAAGGTGTGTCCGATCTCACGGGGACTGGGGGCTTCGGACAGGGGCTTGCCCACCAGCATGGCGGCCAGGTACGGCACATCGGGGCAACCCCCGCCGGAAATATTCACGATGGTTCGGGACGCCTTTTCGATGCAGATCTTCATGTTGGCGGCACGCACCATCAGCCAATTACCATAATCGGTGGTCTGAAACAGGTCCACCGGCTGCAATAGCGGCCCGGTCACCGGCACGGTTTCCAGAGCCGCCAGGCCTGCATTTTCCAGAATGCGGGCGATATTGAGACGCTCGATCAGGGGAAACTCGATAACCAGGTCGCAGCCCCGCTGGATTTCCGGTGGCGGCCCCATGACACGCACGGACCAGCCGGCCCCTTTGAGCAGGTTTTCGGCCTGGATCACTTCGCTGGTGTTTTCGAACACCAGAAAGCCCCGATCCGTCCGTGACCGCCCGGTTTCAACGGCCGACCATCCGAGGGTTTGCTTGATACGGGCAAGAAAGGTCAATCCTACCTCTTTATTAAGGTCAACCGGTATCCGCCGCCGTCGGGCTGCACATCCTTGACGGTGCAGCCCTGGCTGTTGGCCGCCCGGGTGACATTTTCTTTTGAAGTGTCGGTGTCCACCAGCACGATGATCTCCTTGTCCGATCCCGATTTGATTTCATCCAGGGTCATCAGCACCGGTTGCGGGCACGACAGGCCTCTGGCATCCACTGTAGTCGCCATTTTTTTGCTCCTTAAGCAGCGGTTTTGCGCATGGTAAATCCGATAAAAAGACAGGCCGCCAGCCCCACGAACACAGCGGCAATGCCGTTGGGACCCACCCCCGCGGGCGAGCTGGCCAGGCCGAAATTGTGGGCGATACCGGCACCCACGATCATGCCGAACACAAAGATCGCCGCATCGCCATCCCCTTCGCCGGCCATGAAAAGCTGACGGCCCGGACAACCACCGGCCAGGGCGAAGGCCAGGCCGGCCAGTAGCATGCCCATGAAGTTCCACAGATGCATGGTGTGGGCCACGGGCTGGCCGGCGAATCCCATATTGAACTGGCCCAGAACCAGATTGGCCAGGAAGGCGAACACCACCAGGGCCAGAAAGCCGCTGACCAGGTGCGTCTGACGAAACAGGACCAGATCGCGGATCGCCCCCATGGTGCAGAAGCGGCTGCGCTGGGCCAACATACCGATCACCAGACCGGCCACCAGGGAGATGGCCAGCGGGGCGTGCAGGCTGCCCGGTCCCTTGGCGCTGTAGAAAAGCACGCCGCTCTTGGCTTCACCGGAGACCTGGGGATAGATCAGCATCAGCAATAGAAAGCCGACCATGGTCAAGGGCATCAGCCAGCCCACCGACGCATAGGTGGCTTGGGCCCGACCCAGATTGTAGCCTTTTTTTAGAAAGAAAGCCCCAATGGCGATCCCGGCGGTGAGCCCGGCCAATCCGAAGATGGCGTTGCCGTCGCCGCCGGCCAGGCGCAACATCGCCCGCCACGGGCAGCCCAGAAAAACCAATGCGCCGATCATCGCAAAAATCCCCAGAATGAAGCGCACAATGGGCGCCGAGCCGGCCCGGGGACGAAACTCGCTGAACAGGTAAGCGGCAATCAGCGCCCCGAGCACGAAGCCGATGATCTCCGGGCGCATGTACTGCACCACATCGGCGCGGTGCAGTCCGACGGCACCTGCAATGTCCCGCTCGAAGCAGGCCACACAGACCCCCATATTGGCCGGGTTGCCCCAATATTGGAGCAACGCAGCTAACACCCCGATAAAAGCACCTACGCTGATGATTCCCCAACGGCTGGCAAAGAAGCGTTTGACGGCATCCATTGTCCCTTCTCCCCTTTTAAATGAGCGTTGAGCTGGAAAGGTCGCGAGCGCACCTTTCATACAACGGGTTTGATTGGGGGTCCAATAGTGAATATTAATCGGAATGATGTTTGGAATAGAGAATTTCTATTTAAAGAGAAAAGGGGTTACTCAATGGGCGATTCGGTAGTAGATCAACCCCAGCCACTCATGCAGGGCATCGGAGGTGGCGGCAAGGGCGTTGGCACTGGGCAGCCAGGCGTGCCAGGCATAGCGTTTATCGGGCCAGGTGGTCAGGCCGCAGGGGATTGGGGTAACCGCCAGGCCCACCGCCTCGAAACTGAAAAGCGCCCGCTTTAGATGGCTGCCCGAGGTGACCAGCAGGGGCTTGTGAAAGCCATGACGCTCGCACAGTTGTTTGCTGAAAACAGCGTTTTCATAGGTGTCCCGGCTTTGGGCATCCACCAGGATGTGGTCTGGAGGAATTCCCAGATCGATCAGGAAACGGCGCGACAACAGGGCGCTGGCAGCAGCACCATCGTCGGGCTGCACGATGCCGCCCGATAGAATGATGGGTACGCGCAAACGCCGGTGGAGCCGCGCCACCGTCACCAGCCGCTCCATGGTGCCATGGCTGGGGGCACCGATACCGGTCAGATCGTCTGAACGCGCATGAACACCGCCACCGAGCATGATGATCACATCTCCCTGGATGTCGGCTGGAACGGAAAAGGGCGATTCCAGAGGCGCTGTTATCCGATCGGCGATGGGTCCTACGGACAGCGCCCATACCAGCATGCCCGTACCGAGAGCGATGGCTGCCGCCGCGCGCTTGCCGCGCCGCAGGGCCCACAACCCTGTGACCAGCAAAAGCGAGATGAAAAGCCCCGGTGGCAGCAAAAAAGGAGCCACCGTCTTTTTGATTAGAAACATCAGACGGACCTCTTTGGGGATTAGGATTTGGACCGTGTTATCATAATGAATCCAGTGTGTGTACTACTAAAATATCAAACAAAGGATTGCTGCCATTCCATATGGGTGGAACGCCCGCATTTGACATTGGGCTTTGGCCCTTTAACGTTATGGTCTGATGAACTTTGGTGAACTTGACAGATCCCTGGTCGGGATGCGGAAAAATATTGACACGAACCATCATATGGATAAAATGACCGAACGATTCGGTCCAACCGAAGGCTATTGGTTTCTTTTCAAGTAACCCTCCCTCCCCCCCAAGAGAAGGAAGGATTGTGGAAATGAAACATTCACGTGGCATGAAAAAGGCAGTGGCTGGCATGATGACCTTGGTCTTCGGGTTCTTATGCCTTTTCGTGGCGCCGGCACAAGCCGCCATGGTGGGTACGGCCGACATTCTGCAGGTTCCGGGTAAAGACGCGGCCCACTCGCCCAGCACCCTGGATGCATCGCGCCAGCAGATCGCCCGGCAGCTCCATGCGTGGGGCGTCACACCTGAAGAAGCCCGGTCGCGGGTCAACGCCATGACCGATGGCGAGGTGGTTCGACTGGCCGACGCCATGGACCAAATGCCGGCTGGCGCCGGTTTTCTGGAGTTTCTGGCGGTGGTGGCCCTGCTGGGATTCATTACCCTGGTGATCACCGATCTCGTTGGGGTCACCGATGTTTTCACCTTTATCAAAAAGATTTAACCTTTCAGCGATACGCGGCGCCCAGAAGCCGATGACATGGGCGCCGCTGCTGCTGATGGGGCTCCTCCTGTGGCTGACCGGGTGCGCCGGACCCGCTGTGCGATCCATACAGCCCTCCACCACCCATTTACCGGTTCGGGTGCACCTGACCGATGTGCCTTTCTATGCCCAGGAAGCGCTGCACTGTGGTCCCGCCGCCCTGGCCATGGCGCTGCAATGGAGCGGTGTGGATGTCGGCCCGGACGCCCTGGCAGAGCAGGTTTATACGCCCGGTCGCCGAGGCAGCTTCCAATCCGAACTGATCACCACCACCCGGCGTAACGGACGGGTGGCCTATCCCATTAACGGCCTGCCATGCCTGCTCGAAGCGGTGGCGGCCGGTCAACCGGTTGTCGTCTTTCAGAATCTGGGACTGGGTTGGCTGCCGAGGTGGCATTATGCGGTGGTCGTCGGATTCGACCTGGATCAGCGCCAGGTGCTGATGCATACGGGGAAAAAGGCGCACCGCCCGTTAGGGATGGCCACATTCGAGCGGACGTGGCGCCGGGCGGACCACTGGGGGCTGTTGGTGATGAAGCCCTCCGAAATCCCGGTCTGCGCCCGGGAGCATCTCTATTTGCAGGCGGCATTGGGTGTGCAGCGGGCCGATCAGTTGGACGCGGCACTAACCGCCTTCCGCGCCGCTGCGCGCCAATGGCCCCGCAGTGTGGCGGCCCAAGTGGCATTGGGCAATGCCCTCTATGCAAGCGGCCAGCGGGATGCGGCCGCCGCGGCATTTGGCCAGGCCACCCGCATGGCCCCGGACAACCCCGCCGCTTTTAACAACCTGGCCCACGTGCTGGCCGAGCAAGGCGCGCTGGACGATGCCGAAGCCGCCGCCCGCCATGCGGTGGAATTGGGCGGGCCCCACAGCGCCACCTATCGGCAAACACTGGAAGAGATCTTAACGCAGATGGGTGAACGCCCATAACTGAAGCGACTACAAG
>JAGTVD010000060.1 GCA_018224505.1 Desulfatitalea sp.
AATCAGGTTGGCCACCTCCATTTCGGTATGCGAGAGCCGAAAAAAGCGGCTGGACAAGCTGCTCGAAAAGGGCGACACGATTTCGGTCAGGTTAGACTCCAGAACGGAGATGTACGCTTTCTGCTTGGCATTCAGCTTGCGCAGTTTGATCTTTTCCAGATACCCAAGCAATGCCCAGTGGCCCAGAATGATTGCCATATTTTCCCAAGCTTGTTCTTTGGAAAGGGGCTTCCCACTGAGGTAGCGTACGAATAGTTCATCTGAGTACATGTCTGCTTCCCAGTCATCGGCCGTAAATGCATGCCTCCAGGGAGTGGCCAATCTTGAAAAGGGTATCCATTGGACCCAAAGCGGAGTGCCCCATTCCAAGGGCTGCGGATCCGCCATGCGTGCAGCCCCCATCGGCTATCTGTACCAGGATGACCCGGAAAAGCTGAAGCAAGTGGCCCATGCCTCGGGCATCTGCACCCACGGCCATCCAACCGCCGATGCCGCCTGTATCGGGGCCGCGTACCTGGTAAAATTGGCGCTGGATAAAACCGATCCCGCGCAAATGATTCCAAAGTTGTTGGCCTTCACCGCGGGGATCTCCAATGAGTTCGACCGGGCGGTCCTGAAAATTAAACAGTGCCTGGCCTGGGATGATCCGCACAAAGCGCTGTCCTATCTGGGCGAAGGGTGGGTCGGCGAAGAGGCGGTGGCCTTGGCCTTGTACTGTTTTTTGCGGCACCCGGAGGATTACCGCAAGGTGGTCACCCTTGCGGCCAACACCAATGGGGACTCGGATTCCATTGCATGCATTGCCGGCGCCATCGGCGGCGCATTTTTAGGAGTGTCGGCTATCCCGTTGGATTGGATCCAGCGGATCGAAAAGTCGGATTATCTGGGATGCCTTGCCGATGGCTTGGCCAAAAAGAAGGCGTTTTTCATATGACACACATTGAAAATAGGACAATCGACACCCCTTTTGATCGCGCCTACTGGGTAGTCCCGGGGCGATTGCTCGCTGGCTGCTATCCAGGAGGTAGGGGTGCCCGCAAGTCCGGCCGGAAACCTTTTATTATCAATGATGCCGGTAGGTGGCAGCAGTCCAGATTTTCAATCAGTGATTGGCCGGGTCCCCTGAGAAACTTATCGGAAAATGGGTTCGCCGCCGTTTACGTTTATGGTAGGCTTTTAAAAAATCGATCGTTGTAAGGATAATGCTCAGTAGAATAAAAAGATCAGTAGGGGGATCATTGTCGCGGATTACAAAATCATCTCCTTGAACAATAGCGTGTACCGTGTTTCCTGTTACTGAACAATCCTCCGATCGAAAACCGCAGCCGGTGTCAATCTTCAAGAATCTGTACTTGATCACCGGGCCGAATGGACGCAAATCGGCCGTCCGCCGTTTCAACTCCGATTTCATGATGCCCGCAGAATTCACATTTTTTAGCTAGTGTCCATCCGTAAATAGGGATTTTTCATTGTTGCGGTACCAAGGGACGCACTCAACGGTACATGGAATAGTAATTTGATGTATCAATTCCTCATCAGCGACCCGATTTTCTCCGAAACGGACTTGTTCGGACGCACTTGTGCTATCGGTTCCAAAACCGTGGTCGTCATTCTGCCCTTACGATGCCAATTTGGCCCTGGCCATGGTCAGCAAGTTGGCCGCAACGATAGAGGACCAAACGTAGGATTTAAATGCCTCCCATCCTTTCCAGGTGCAACGGGCCAGGCCCATACAGCGCTTGAGCCAAGAAATCCCGGACTCGATACCGGCACGGAAGCATCGCAGGCGATTGTAGACATATTCACTGCGACACATATCGGTTTCTTGGAGCCCGCGCTTTTTGGCAAAGCACACATCCTTGATCTTGCGGGCCTTGGCCCTTTTCAAATTCTGTTTGGATGCAAACCCGCCATCGAAGCAAGCCTTGATCGGATAACGCCGGTAGATCTGCTTTTGGCGGTCGAGCATCTCAATGGCCAGATCACTGTCGGCCGGATTGCCCTGGGCGATCAGGCAATCGAGGATCAGATTGGATGCCCCGCCGGTCAAACACACCTTGTGCCCATAGAACGTATCACGCCGATCCTTTACGATAATGTCGGTGTGGGGTTCAAAAATGGAAACGATTTTCTCCTGCGCAGCAACCTTTTAATCGTTGAGGACACGCCGCCGCGTCTGAGCGATCACTTTCTTTGTGAGCACAGCGTAGTGCTCTATCTGGTCGTACCATGCGCAGCCGTTGAGGGCCCTGCCGGTCTTGGCGACAATTGCCATCTGGGCCATGCGGGCATAGTCGAGCACCTTTGCTGCAATCATGAGCAGATCGACATATGCCGCCTTGCGTTGAGTGCTATTTTTGGCGTTCATTACGGCCAGCATGCGGCGTTTGGCCCGGCGGCAGTGGTTACAAAAGCCGGGCACCTTGCCATAATCGTCCTTTACGCGAATGATCAACCGGGTCAGAACGCGCACGGCGTCCCACAAAAGGGTCGAATCGGACGGCGGGTGGATATTGCTTTCCACGCAGGTGCAATCGGTGCGCACCTGGCGGCCCTTTTCGATGCCCTGGTCCATGGCATAGCCCAGCAGATCGCGGTTGATCAGTTCCCACGTTTCGCCGCTGATTCGCTTGATGTTGCTGTTGAGGGCAGATTTTTGAAAACCGTCTTGCGTGATACCAATGCGGCAAAACCAGCGCAGGGAATGCGAATCGACGATATGGAAGGCCAGCTGCTCATAGGTGAAGTTGAACAAAACCTTGACGACAGCGCATCGCAGCACCTGGTCGGCACTCATGCCGTTGGCACCGGTTGGCCGGGGCTGCACCTTGTCTCGATTCAAATCTTGCAGAACTTTTTCACAGATGGTAGGGGTGGCACCAATGATGGCGCTGATCACTTCCAGTTCTCTGTTCCGGGGATGATCTTTGATGTGGGCCATCAGAGGCATTTGTTTTTGCCATTTTTCGCGCATTTTGCTTCTGGCTCCTTTTCTGCTTTCGTTGCAATATCGGTTGGTTGGCGCTATCCGATATACCACGACGAGCAGTAGAATGCCAGCACAAAATGCGCTTTTTTTATGGTTTACAAGTAGTTACAACCGTGGATGGACACTATTTAATACACCGCGCGGGGATGGGGAGAGCCCCCAACGGCCAATGCAAAAAAAGAGTTGACGAGGCGCTTTTAGCGGGATTATATAGTGACTGTCCGGTCAGTCATATTCCAGGAGCGACGATGCCAAAAGAAACTCTCTTCAAGATCGCTGCGGACAAACGGGAGCGTCTGCTGCGCCAGGCGGCCCTGCTTTTTGCCGAACGGGGTCTGAACCAGACCGACATGGCCGCCCTGGCCGGCCGCGTCGGCATTGCCAAAGGCTCGCTCTACAACTATTTCGACAGCAAGGAAGAGCTCTACCTCTATGTGTGCCGCGACGGCCTCGAGCGCTCCCGCCAGGCCGTCTATGGCACCCTGGACCCGGATTGGGACACTTACCGCCAGGTGGATCACATCTTTTGCCAGGGCGCCCGCTTCGTCCAGTCCCATCCAGAATACCTGATCCTCTATACCAACATCGCCTCCGCCGGCATGGCGCGCTTTGCCGAACAGATCTCCCAGGAAGTGGAACACTACACCGCCGACCACCTCAAGCGGGTGTTGCGGCGGGATATGGCCGCGGGCATCGTCCGGGACGACCTGGATGTGACCCTGGTGGCCTTTACCATCAACAGTCTCTATATCGTGTTCATGACCTCCCTGGTCTCCGGCCACTTCAGGATCCGGATGCGCGAGTACCTGGAGATCACCGGGGAGTTGGACCCACCGGCCATCGAGGCGCTGATCGTGCGCACCACGACCATGATCCACCGCATGCTGCAGCCGATCAGCGCGCCGGCGAACGAATAGGCGGGGGCGGGGATACCTCCCGCCGACCCGCTTGACGGCATAATCAGATCCTTTCGCCCAACCTTTCGAACCAGAGGAGGCCCATCATGTCCAGCAGCGACAACACAACCGCCACCGGCGGCCAGATCATCGCCAAAATGCTCAAGGCCGAGGGGGTGGACAAATTCTTCGGCATTGTCGACGGCACCTATCTGCAACTGTTTGCCCACTGCGTGGAGGAGGGGCTGGAGATGATCACCCCCCGTCACGAGGCGGTGGCGGCCCACATGGCCGGAGCCTATGCGCGCCTGAGCGGCAAGCTGGGGGTGTGCATCGCCAGCAACGGGCCGGGGGTGGCCAACATGCTGGCCGGGGTGGCGGTGGAAAACGTGGAGGGCAACCGGGTGCTGCTTATCACCAGCGCCCGGCGCACCGGCATCGCCTACCCCGATCGGGGCGGGGCATATCAGTGCTTCGACCATGTGGGCGTAATAAGGCCCATGGCCAAATGGTCGGCCACCTGCGCCCAGGCCGAACGCATCCCCGAGCTGCTGCGCACCGCCCTGCGCAAGTGTTACCAGGGCCGTCCGGGCGTGGTGCATCTGGATGTGCCGGAAAACCTGATCAACGGCGCTTGCCCGGCCGTACCGATCCTGTCCCCGGCGCGTTACCGCAATGTCCACCCCCTGGCCCCCGTGCCGGAGCTGGTGAACCGGGCGGCCGATATTCTGGCCGCGGCCCGGCTGCCCATGATCCATGCCGGCAGCGGCATCATTCACGCCGGCGCCTTTGCCGCCTTGCGTGAGATGGCCGAACTGCTCCACGCGCCGGTGACCACCTCCTGGGCCGGCCGCGGGGTGCTGGACGAACGCCACGAACTGGCCTGGCCCATGGTGCACATTGAAGCCAACAATGCCCTGCGCAACAGCGCGGACGTCTGCCTCTGCCTTGGGTCGGACCTTGGCGAGACCGACTGGTGGGGCAAGGCGCCCTACTGGGCCAAAAGCGGTGACCAGACGTTCATCCAGGTGGATATCGACGAGGAGCGCCTGGCCCGCAACCGGCCCAACGATCTGGCCATCCTGGCCGATGTGGGCCTTTTCCTGCAGATGCTCACCGACGCTTTACGGGAACGCAGCGGTGCCATGGACCTGGCGGCGCGCGAGGCCCGGGTGGCCGAGCTGGCCGACCCGATTGCCAAGGACCGCGCCACCCTGGACCAGATGCTGGCCCTGCCGGCCGAGCCCATGATCTCCTGCCACGTGCCACACATCTGCCGCCAGGTGTTCGCCGATGATGCCGTGGTGGTGTTCGACGGCGGCAACACCGCTGTGTGGGGCAATTTCTACACCGCCATCCTCACGCCCAACACCCAACTGAGCACGCCCCACATGGGCCACCTGGGCGCCGGCGTGGGCCAGGCTTTAGGTGCTGCCGCCGCCCGCCCGGACAAGCAAGTCTACTGCCTGATCGGCGACGGCGCCATGGGCTTCAACATGCAGGAGATCGAAACCGCCGTACGCCACAACTACAAGGTGATCTTCCTGGTGCTGGCCGACAAGGCGTGGGGCATGGTCAAAATCAACCAGATGTTCGCCCTCGAACCGGTCAAGGAGATGTTCGCCACCGCTCTGGGCGCGGACCGCACCGGCACCATCAACACCGAGCTGGGCGAGATCGCCTGGGACCGGCTGGCCGAGTCCATGGGCGCCTTCGGGGCCCGGGCCGACTCGCCCGAAACCCTGCGCGCCGCCCTGGACCAGGCCCTGGCGGCCGACCGATGCGCCGTAATCCACTGCCA
Source organism: Desulfatitalea sp. (assembly GCA_018224505.1). GTDB lineage: Bacteria > Desulfobacterota > Desulfobacteria > Desulfobacterales > Desulfosarcinaceae > Desulfatitalea. The sequence goes on from JAGTVD010000060.1 coordinate 5,687, forward strand.
GGTCAACCCCGAAGCGCACATGATGGCCCCCGGCCTGGTCCACTTCAAAGCCATGCACCAGGAACCGGCCGGCGAATAAGGGCAGGCGGACAAGACGCCATCCAACTGCGCACAATGGCAGAAAAGGAGACCACGGCTAAAATCGACACCACACCGCCACTTAAAACTTAACACTTGACGCATTAAACCGCCGGCGCAGCCGGCCAGGAGCAGGAGGTCCCATGGATCCAGCCGCCATCGATCAGATCACCCTCAACTTCAATCGGAGCGGACTCCTGGCGCTCAATGCGGTCATCGGCCTGATGATGTACGGCATGGCACTGGACATGAAAATAGAGGATTTCAA
>JAGTVD010000061.1 GCA_018224505.1 Desulfatitalea sp.
CCGACCTCCGTCAAGAAGCATTCCCAGTTCGGAAAACAGGATATCCTTTTTCAGCTTGAAGCGTGCAAACATGCGCGGATAGGCTTCCAGTGCGCTGTAATGGAGCAGCACCCGGTGGTCCATGCCGCCGGTGGGCAGGTCCGCCGTCTTCCGGCGCGCGTCCAGATGGTGGGCCAGCAGCGTTGGCAACAGTGCAAAAGAGCCGATCAATGCATAGCCGATACCCAGCAGCGAGGTGATCCCGGCACTGTAGAGCAGTTGGTGTTCGGCCAGACCCAGCACCCCGAACCCCAGCAAGGTGGAGCAGGCTGCCATGATCACCGCCATTCGGATGCGCTCGAATCCGGGATCGTGAATGCCGCCATAGCGCTGGTGGGCACGCACCAGCAAAATGGCATAGTCCGTGCCCATCCCCAACACCACAATGGCCAGCATCAGACCCGGAATGTCCATGGGATGTCCGATCAGATTGAGCGTGCCCAGGGTGCAGACAAGAGCGAACAGCAGGGGAGAGAGGGTGATGGCGGTCAATTTAAGGTCGAGGAAGAAAAAGAAGATCAGCAACGCCACACTGATGCCGACCACGGCCAACATCTTGATGAAGGTGGTGAAGAGCAGACGCCCGAGGGTTTCCGAGAAGTGCACGGGGTCGAAGATCTTGGCCAATGCGCCATAGCGCTCCTGAAACCGGGCCGGCTCGTGGTCTGTTCCCGGCGTCAGGGTGGCGAACTGCATCCAGGTGCCGTCGGCGCCTTCAACGATTCCCATGAAGGCATGGAACGCCTGGGGAATGGGTGTTGGCGGGGGCGGTTCAGACGCCTCCAGAAAAGTGACAAAAGGATCAAAAGCGCCAGTGGCGAATCCCAGCGCTGCACCTTGTGTCAATGCCTCACGGGCTGCGGCGATGCGCTCGCTTGTCCAGAAGGCACGCCAGGCGGCGAAGTTGCGCTGCCGCTGCATTTCGCCTGGGAAGAGCATGGCCGGCAGAAAGCCGCCTGCCAATCGCTTGCTTGTCAGATCCTCCTGCACAAGCGCCAGTATTGCGTCGCTTCGGTGTTGCAGGGCCTCGCTGGTATCGGACGTCGCCATCACGTAAATGCGCTCGAAAACACCTCCGCCCCATACCCGGTTCATCAGCGCTTCGGCAGCACCGGTTTCCGGGGTTACGGTGTTCATGCGGCCAAGCGTCGCATCGAAGGTCGGTTTGGAGAAAAAGAGCATGCCGACGGCCAAGGCCAGGGCCGCCAGGGCGGTTTTTTTCCCGGCGACCGGCATCCGGTCGACCAGGCGTCGGAAGGGTAGGTTGCGTTGGCGCGCGGGCGGCATCTCAGGAAAGATGGTGGGCAGCACATAGTGCACGAAGAGAAAGGCGAAGCCGATACCCAGGGCGGCGAACTGGCCCAGCTGGGCCAGCACTGGGAAACCGGTCAACGTCAAAGCGGCGAAGGCGCCGATGGAGGTCAGGGCGGCCACCAGCCCGATGGCCCAGATCTCCCGGGAGGCATTTTTACCATAAGTGGTCTGGTTTTGGTCCAGAAACAGCAGGTAGGCGATGCCATGGTCCACGGTGATGGAGATGACCGCTCCGCCGAATCCGATGGCCATGATGGAAATGGTGTCGTGGACCAGGGCCAGAACGAAAAAGGCCGCTGCCGTTCCGGCGGCGGCGGGCAGGAAGGCGAACAGCCCCAGCACTGGCCGGGGAAAGGCGAACAGCAATAATACGGCAATGCCCAGGGTGGCCAGCCCGATGGCCTTTTGAACATCCCGCCGGGCGATGCGCTCGTTGTCCAGGGCGGCACGGTAGGCGCCCATGGGGGTGAGGGTCACGGGGTTGTCATCGGCGGTGCGCGTCGCCACCTCGTTGGTCAGCGTGTTCAGAAAACCTTCCAGGCGGGTGGCAAAAGCCGTGTCGGTACCCGGTTCGGACGGTGTGGCCACGATGAGCAGATGCCTGCCGTCGGCGGACAGCGGCCGTCCTTCGTAAAGATCGATTTCACGGGCGGGGGCCATATGGGACAACCGGGACAGGACGATCTCGCGCAGCGCCAGGGGATCCCGGGCGATAAACGGCGCCTGGCCGATGGCCTCCAGGCCGAGCAGTTGATGCTGCAGGGCTGTCAAGCGGGTTTGGACATGTTCGGCATCCAGTAGCGGTTGTACCCGGGACCGCAGTTCGTCTGCATCGAAAAGCACCGGCAGGTGGGTTACCACGTGTTCCAGCAATTCGGGCATCAGCTCCCGAATTGCTTCCATTCCCACCTGGTTGAACAGACCGCTGTCCTGCAAACGGCTTTCCACATGGCGGGCTGTTTTTACCAGCAGATCGGGCTGCGGTGTCTCTACGCCCAAGTCAATCGCCATCTGCCCTTGCAAGGGGTGATGCTGGAAAATGGCACCGGCATCGGCGATGGCCGGATCGTCCCGGGGCAGGTACCGGGTGATGTCGGTATCGATGTTCACAATCCATAGCCCTGCGCCGGCCAAGGCGCCGATGGCTAGGAGCGTGAGGATGAACAAGGGGGTATGGATCCGCATGGATGGCATCTTATCGCATCGCCAACAGGAGCAATAGCGCAGCCCCATGGACGGCAAGGATGCCCCAGCGGTTGCGGTGGTAGAATTCGTTCCATTTTTGCAGATTGTGCAGGCCGCCCATCAAACGGCGGATTTTGTCCAGCGGCAGATAGCGCAGATTGTCCGACCGGGAAGCACTTTGGA
>JAGTVD010000062.1 GCA_018224505.1 Desulfatitalea sp.
GACATTCTTTTCAAAAATGCCGATACAGCAATGTATGCAGCCAAGGGAACAGAGAACCGAGTTGTGCTGTTCCGAGAACTTGGTGAGCGAAAATCGGGCTAACCCCCGCGCACGGAAGGCGAGGGTCCAATCTTGATTATTACCAGGGAGGGGTTGTCGTCGCGACAGATCTGCAAGTTTCGGCAATGAGTAATTTCAACCGAACGGACACACAAAATCATGATCAGAAGTGGTTATAAAAGACCATGTGGCTGTGTTTCTGAACTCATTTCCGCCAGAATTCCGGCACCAGCAGGATCAGCAGGGTGTAGATCTCCAGGCGGCCCAGGAGCATGCACCAGATCAACAGCCACTTGCCCAGGTAGGGGATTTGGGCGTAATTGTCCACTGGGCCCACCGCGCCGAATCCGGGGCCGATGTTACCGATGGTGGCGGCCACGGCGCCGATGGCGGTGACAAAATCCACTCCCAGGCCCGCCAGAACGATGGTGGTGAAGGCGAACAAGGCAATGTAGAGGGCCAGAAAGCCCAGCACGCTGCGCATCACCTCCTCGGACACGTTCCGCCCGCCCAGCTTGATGGTGGTAACCGCCCGGGGGTGCACCAGCCTGAAAAGCTCCTTGTAGCAGAATTTGACGCACAGGATCACCCGCAGGACCTTCATGCCACCGGCCGTGGATCCGGCCGAACCGCCAAGGAACATGCACGCCAGCAGGATCAGTTGAGACATTGCCGGCCACTGCTGGTAGTCGGCGGTGGCAAAGCCGGTGGTGGTGATGATGGAGACCACTTGGAAGGCGGAGAAACGCAGCGCCTCGCCGAGGTGGCGGTAGAGGGCGGCAGCGTAAAGATCCGCAGCCACCACCAGCACCAGCACCAGGACGATACCGATGAAAAAACGACACTCCCCATCCCGCCAGAAGACCAGGGGGCGGCCGCGCAGCATCTGGTAGTGCAGGGAGAAGTTAATACCGGCCAGCACCATGAAGAAGATCATCACCGCTTCGACATAGAGGCTGTTGTAATGGGCGATGGAACTGTTCCAGTTGGAAAAACCGCCGGTGGGCAAGGTGGTGAAGGCATGGCAGAGGGCGTCGAAGAAGGTCAGGCCGCCGAGCATTAGAAGCACCATCTGAACCAGGGTAAACAGGGCGTACACCTGCCACAGGATCTTGGCTGTGTCCCGGATCCGCGGCTTGAGCTTGTCCGGCACGGGAGTGGGCACTTCCGCTTTGTAGAGCTGCATGCCGCCGACGCCCAGGAATGGCAAAATGGCGATGGAGAGCACGATGATGCCCATACCCCCCAGCCACTGGATCAGGCTGCGCCACAGCAGCAGACCGGCGGGCAACGTTTCGATATTGCTAAGGATCGAGGCACCGGTGGTGGTGAATCCGCTGACAGACTCGAAGACGGCATCCACAAAGACCCACTCGTCTCCCGACAGGTAGAAGGGCAACGCGCCGAAGAGGCCCACCGCAGTCCAGCCCACCGCAACGATGGCCATGCCCTCCTCCTGGCCGATGGTGGCGGCCTGGGCGCCACGGAAGATCAATAACAGCAACAGGCCCGTGGTCATGGTCGCTCCCATGGCGCTGAGCAAGGGCCGGACGCTGGCGTCCTGGTAGTAAAGGCCGAAGCCCAGGGGCAGCAGCATGGTGAGCCCGAAGAAAAAGATCAGGCTGCCTTCGGTGTAGAGAATGTAGCGCCAGCGCATCAGAAATACTCCAGCTTGACTGCCAGAATCTTTTCGATGGCGCCGATGGCCCTCCGCTGGGCGAAGATGATCACCCGGTCGTCGGGCTGGATCACGCTGTCGCCGGTGGGGATGATCACCTGGTCGTCGCGGATGATGCTGGCCACGATGGCGCCTTTGGGAAAGTTGACCCGTTTGAGGGGTTTGCCGACAATATCGCTCGTTTCAAGGGCCACCACTTCCAGCGCCTCGGCCTGCTCCCCTTTGAGGGAGATTGCCGATAGTACTTTGCCACGCCGGATGTGCTGCAGAATGGTGTTGATGGCCGATAGACGAGTGCTGACCACCTGTTCGATGCCAATGGCCGTCACTAGTGGAAAGTAACTGAATTTGTTGATTTTGGTGATAGTTTTGCCCGCCCCCATCCGTTTGGCGAGCAAGGAGGTGAGAATGTTGGTCTCCTCATCGTTGGTGAGGGTTACCACCACGTCGATGTCGCCCACATGCTCCTCGCTGAGCAGCGCCTGTTCGGAACCATCGCCATGCAACACCACTGTCTTGTTGAGCCGTTCGGCCAGCATGGTGCATTGGGATGCTCTTTTTTCGATGATCTTGCAGTAGATCGACTGGCTTTCCAGGTGCCGGGCCAGCCGGAAACCGATGCGCCCGCCGCCTACGATCAGCACCCGCTTGACCGGCTGAGCATGCTTGTCGAACTCCGCCAGCAAATCGGGCAGGTACTGCTCCTCGCTGATGAAGTAGATTAGGTCCCCTGCGAGCAACCGGTCCGGCCCCCGGGGGATGATCACCTCTTCATCGCGCACCACGGCCACGATCAGCAATCGCCGATGACCGATCCTCTCGGGCAGATCCATCAGGCGCACCCCTGCCAGACGGGCCTTGTCGTCCAGGTAGACGCCCACGAACTTGATGCGCCCCTCGGCGAACTCGCCCACATCCACAGCCCCGGGCACGCGCATCAAACGCTCGATGGTTTTGACCACCTCGACCTCCGGGTTGATCACCGTGTCGATGTGGGGCACCTGCTGGCGAAAGGTGTCGTGGTAGGCATCGAAGTCCGCGCCCCGGATGCGAGCCAGCTTCTTGGTGCCCGGCGACAGGATGTCGGCCATCAGGCAGGCCACCAGGTTGCTTTCGTCCTGGTTGGTCACGGCCAGCAGGATCTCCGCCTGGCGGATGCCCGCATCCTCGAGCACCGACGGATTGCTGCCGCTGCCGGTAATGGTCTGCACATCCATGCTGTCGGCCACGCGGCGAATGGCGGCGGCATCACGGTCAACCACCACCACCTCTTTGTTTTCCAAGGCCAAACGGCTGGCAATATGAAACCCGACCTCGCCGGCCCCCACGATCACGATTTTCAAAGCGGTTACCCCTCCAAGCAGGGCAGAACGTCACGACGACGGCAGACAGGTCACGCGGTCAAAGATAAGAGCGCCGGAAACATACTATGGTGTGGAGGTGGTGTCAAATGGTGGCGCGCCCGAGCCTCCCATCCTTGCTATTTCGTTGCACTGTCAGCACTGCATCGTGATTTATCTGCCTTTCAGGCGAAGATCATGATCACGCAAAGCACGATCACGATCACCAGTGCGATGCGATCCATCGGCTGAAAATGCCATGCGTGGGGTGTGCGTTGATCGCCGAAGCAGCGCGCCTCCATGGCGATGGCCAGGCGGTCGGCCATGAGAAAGGTACGGCGCAGCATGGGCAGGCCCATGCTGCGCATGCGGTAAATGGGATTTTTGCGGTTTTCGACAGCCCGGGCACGCTGGGCGTCGGCGGTTTCCCGGGCCTGGGTGAGGATGACGGGAATGAAGCGCAGCAGCAGCCCGATCATGGTGCCCACCCGGTGGGCCTGAACGCCGGGCAGGGGCCTTAAAAACCATTCCACGGCGGCCCGGATCCCGGACGAGCGGGTTGTGGCGCAGACGGTCATGCCGAGAAAGACAATCAGCAACCAGCGCCAGCAGAGCATGGCGCCTTCGAAAACGCCTTGGCGGCTGATCACCATCCCCTGCCATGTCAGGAGCGGATCGCCGGGAGTGCTCGCGCTGCGTAGCATCCAGATGGCAATTAACAGGATCAGAAAATAGCGCAGTTCTCCCAAGGCCCGAACCAGTGGCGTGCCGGTCTGGTGAAAGGCGGCAGCGACCAGCACCGAGGCCAGGAGCATGCCGGTGATGCCGGCGGCCAGAGAGGCGGTGCTGAGGGCCATCAGCGCCGCCAGTTTGATGCGCGCATCCATGGCGTGCAAGGCGGTGGACCGCCACCGGTAGCCGAAAACGCTCAGTTGAGCCATGATGTCACCGGAAGCCCCAGCCGCGCCTGGCAGGGCATGCGGATGTCGAACCGCTCGACCAGGGGCAGGACGTTGGCCACCGGTCCATCCGCCGCGATGCGCCCCTTGTCCATGATGATCAAGCGCTGGGCATGGCCGACCACCTTTTCCAGGTCATGGGCGGCCAGAATGATGGTGTGGCCCTCCTGGTGGAGCGCAACCACCTGTTGCAACACCTCCCGAATGCCGGGATAGTCCAGGTTGGCGAAAGGCTCGTCCAGAACCAGCACGTCAGGCCGCATGGCCAGCACGCCGGCGATGGCCAGGCGGCGGCGCTCGCCGCCCGAAAGCAGATGGGGGCTCTGGTCGGCCAGGTGGCTCAATCCCAGCCGGTCCATGGTGGCCTGCACCGCCGCATCTACCATACCCCGGGACCAGCATAGGTTTTCCGGGCCAAACGCCACATCGTCCCGGACCGTTTCACCCACGATCTGGCTTTCCGCGTCCTGGAACACCATGCCCACCGTTCGGCGGGCGCGGGCCACATCCTTGGCCACGGAAATACCGTCCACCCGCACCGTACCGACCTGGGGCAGCAGCAAGCCGTTGAAATGGCGCAGCAACGTGCTCTTGCCCGATCCGTTGGGCCCGGCCAGCACCACGAACTGGCCCCGGGGGATCGTCAGGGTGATGTCGTGGAGCCCCCGCCCCGCCGGGGCAAAGCGGTGGGAAAGTCTTTCGGCGGCAATGATAGGCCTGGAATCTTCTATCCACGTCATAGCGGCACTCCTATGAAGCAACTTTCACATGCGCCTGCGTTGCGCACTCTTCTTCCATCGCCTCTCGATCCAAGCCCCCCTCATGGCGCTTCGCTTCGGGCAGGCGGGCGCATACCGACCGTCCCGCTGCCGAGCAGCGGCCGGACGGCGCGAACGATGGGGATGGCGGCGGCAATTTTCAGGGCATCGCCCGGCAGGAAGGGATAGCATCCTACGGCCAGGGCCTGGACCAGGGGGATGCCCGTGACCCACTGGAGCCAAAGGACACCCGGCACATAGATGACGATCGATCCGGCCACCATGGCCAGCACCTCCAGAGCTACCCGCTGCTTTGCCCACCTGCCGATCAGCCCGGTGATGCCGGCGGCGATCCAAAACCCGATCAAATAGCCGCCGGTGGGCCCCACCAGGCGACCCAACCCACCGGTGCCGCCGGCGAAAACCGGCAGACCGCAGGCGCCGGCCAACAAATAGACCCCCACGCTGACAACAGCCCAGCGGGGGCCCAGCAGCAGAGCGGCGACAAACACGAACAGGTTCTGCAGCACAATGGGCACCGGCCCGATGGGGATGGACACAAAAGCCCCCACGGCGATCAAGGCGGCCATCAGGGAGGCATGCACCAGCATGCGGGGAGAGTGCGTTACGCCATTCATCATTTTGAGTACCTTTTCCTGAGATCCGCGCTTCCAAAGGAACCCGATTTGCATCGACGGTCATAACATTTCAGACTTGCGGATGAAAACAGTCGCCATAGAGCACGGTGACGCGCCGCCCGTCAGCGGTTTCCAGCACCAGGGCGCCATCGGGGGCCACGTCCACCGCCAGTCCCGTGACCTGGTCGTTCAAGGTCTGAACCGTCACCGTTTTGCCCAGGGTCACCGCTCTGCCTTTCCATTGGTCCACCACCCCGGCCAGGCTCCCGCCCGTCAGGCGTTGTTCCAGACGGTCCCAAAACCCCTCCAGAATGCGGGCCCGGGAGACCGTGCGGTCGGTCAGGGCGGCCACTGAAACAGCCGGGGGCTTGACCCGCCGTGTGTCGTTGTGCACGTTGACCCCGATCCCCAAATTGATGAAATCGATGCGGTCCGGTTCGGCCGCCATTTGAGAGAGGATGCCGGCCAGCTTGCGCCCCTCCACCAACAAGTCGTTGGGCCATTTGAGTTGCACCGGGATTTCGTACAGATGGGTAATGGTGGCCGCCAGGTCCACCGCCGCCGCCAGATTGATCAGAGGCGCTTCGGCCAGTGGGATCCGGGGACGCAACACCATGGTAAAATAGAGGCCGCCCTGCGTGGATTGCCACTGACGTTGCAACCTGCCCCGTCCCTTGGTCTGGCGCTCGGCCACCACCACCGTGAAGGCCGGAGATCCCTTGCGCGCCAGCTCCATGGCGCTGTCCATGGTGGAAGGCAGTTCCTGATGATAATGCATCTGGCTTTCCCGGGGGCCGAACACCCACGGGAAAGGCGCGTCCGGTTCCTTGACCAGGCGATATCCTTTGGGGGTGGTCTCGATGGCATAGCCCACGGTCTGCAACTGGCGCATATGTTTCCAGATCGCCACCCTTGAAACCCCCAGCACCTTGCTCAACCGTTCCCCGGAAACCGGGCCCGCGGCCTGATGCATATGGGCAATGATTTTGGCTTTCAACGGCCTTCCTTTCAAGGGGCGGAGAGCAGCGGCCGGCAACCGCATGGGTTAACTTAAAAACCAAGCATGGTTAACTACAATGGGTGGCAGGTGTCAACAGTAATTCTCGGCGGGTAGCAATGGACTGCTGCCTGTGGTCCGGATGCATCCCCTGCAACGCGCCACCGCCTTCGGCGGGGCGCACCACAACAACCGAGATCGCACCGGCATCACATCGACATTGACACCAAGCGCTCGACGAGGTGGCCGGTCACAAAAACCTCCACGAAACCCGCCACCAGGACCAGCAGCGTTACCAAGGGCAATAGGGTCCATACCTCCCGCCATATCGCTTTGAAACTCTCCTTGCGGGTCCGCCCCGGCAGGGGGGCGAAGGTGCAATGGTAGCCAAGCTTGAGTCCCAAGCCACCGGAGATGAAGAAGGCGGCCAGTTCGAACACCCCATGGGGCAGGATGCTGACCGTCAACACGCGCAGCAGCGCCGGCCCTTCCAGGTCCGTCATGGCGGAAACGGCCCCCACCAGCATACCGTTGAGGCAGAGGGTGAGCACGGGCGACAAGCCGGCGATAAAGCCCAAAACCAACATCTGAACCATGGAGACCATGTTGTTAACGAAGACAAACAGCGCGGCGGCCACGGGCGGCAGCCCCATAATCAAGTCCACCAGCCGGTGCAGGCCTTCCATCTGGGCATTGAGAACGGCATCCGACAGTTGAGAGGCGTTCTGGGGCATCCCGTACATCACCACCGCACTGGCGAAGAACAGCACCGCCGCCAGGCCGAACCAGCGCCGATTGGCATGGATCACCCGCCGTATGGTCGGCTTATCGGTTTGAAGGACGGGCGCCACTATCTCTCCTGTCGGTTGCGTCACAGCTGGGCCAAAAGCCGAGTGTGAATATTGTCGAAGCCGCCATTGGACATGATCAGCACCACATCCCCGGGTCGCACCCGTTCCGCCAGCCATAGGAGAATGGCATCGGTGTCCGGGAAGAAATGGGCCTGCTTGCCCCTGGCCTGCAGATCGGTTACCAGCCGGGCGGAAGAAAAGCGTTGGCCCTCGGGGATTTTTTCCAGCTGCGGTGCCTGCCGGATGCATATTTCGTCGGCCGCTTCAAAGCTGTCCGGATAGACCGACTGGAAAATGTCCCGCCGGCTGGAGTTGGTGCGCGGCTCGAACACCGCGATCAGACGCCGCGATCCGTAAAAGGTTTTGACTGCCCGGACCGTCTCTCTTACGGCGGTGGGGTGATGGGCAAAATCGTCCATCACCACGATGCCGTTTTTGACGCCGCGCACCTGTTGGCGCCGGCGCACCCCGCCGAAGCGCTCCAGGGCCTGCGCCGTGACCTCGGGCGAGATCCCCAGGCGCTCGGCCACCGCCACGCCGGACAACAGGTTGGTCAAATTGTGCATCCCGACCATGCGGGTCCTGAATGACGCGTAGAGCCGCTGTTCATGGTAAACGTCGAACAGCGTGTACGGCGGCGCGATCTGGACCGCACCCAGGCGCCACGGGGAGGCGAGCGCCTGCCCGTATGGGATCACGCGACAGGGCGCGTCGGGCAGCATTTCGGCCACCCGGGGGTCCTGGTCATAGGCCACCAGGGCCGCTTCCGGCCGGAGGCGCGTCACAAAATCCCGAAACGCGCGCTTCACATGGTCCAGATCCGTAAAAATATCGGCATGGTCGAACTCGATGCCCGTGAGCACGGCGGTGTGGGGCGTGTAGTGCAGAAATTTAGGCCCCTTGTCGAAAAAGGCGGTATCGTACTCATCGCCCTCAAGCACGATCCAATCCCCCTGCCCCACCTGGAAGTTGCTGTCGAAGTCAACCACGATGCCGCCGATGAGAAAGGAGGGGTCCAGTCCGGCGCAGTGCAGCAGCCAGGCGATGAACGAGGAGGTGGTGGTTTTGCCGTGGGTGCCGGTTACCACGATCTGCCGTTTACCGGCAGCGGCGAAGCGATTGATCGCCTGGGGCATCGAGCAGAAGGGCAACCCCATGGCGGCCATGGCCACCGCTTCGGGGTTGTCCCGGGCGACCGCGTTGCCCACCACCACCAGGTCGGGCCGGTGGGCCAGATGTTCGGCTTTGAATCCTTCACGGATAACGATGCCCCGGGCCCGTAAAAAATCGCTCATGGGCGGGTAGACATGCTGGTCCGAACCAGTGACCGAATAACCCATCTCCTTGAGCATGCAGGCCAGGGCTCCCATGGCCGTCCCGCACACCGCGATCAGATGCACACTGTGCACACGCTTGGGAATGGAGGCTTCAAGTGCTGTGGTCATCCGTGGTTTCCTTTACAAGAAAATGTGTTGCAAAAATTAAAGCATAGCCGCCAATGTGCCGAATATAAGTGAAAGGCACTTAAATCACAAGCGCACAAAGGATGGGTCACAGGACAACCGGCCACGTACGGTTTCATTATTTGACACCCTATCCTATCTTGGTTATTATGTTGGTAATTCAACCTCAGCGGTGGCACGAATTCTCTCTGGCCGGATTCTCCGTATTCACAAACGGATTCGAAAACAAAACAACTTTTGGCAGATAAACCAATGCCCCAGACCATTTCGGCCAGCGATGCGGCCCTTATCACCCATCTGAAGGAGATCTCTTCGTGGGTTTCGTCCGTGCAGGACCTGGACAAACTCCTGGAGCTGATCACCACCTCCGCGGCCCGCGTCATGCAGGCCAAGGCCGCCTCTCTGTTGCTGGTCGACCGAAAAACCAACACGCTCTATTTTCAGGTGGCCACCGGCGAAAAACGGGACGCGGTCAAGGAGTACCGGGTCAAAATGGGCCAGGGCATCGCAGGCCATGTGGCCCAGACCGGCCAGGCGCTGCTGATTGAGGATGTCCGTAACGATCCGCGCTGGTTCAAGGAGATCAGCGAATCCATCGGTTTCGAAACCCAGTCCATCGCCTGTGTCCCCCTCAAGCGCGACCGAATCATCATCGGTGTGATGCAGATCATCGACAAGGAGGATGGCCACCCCTTGTCCCGCGGCGACATGCGGCTGCTAGAAGAGTTCGCCACCCTAGCGGCACTGGCGCTGGGACATGCCCAGAGCCTGGAAGAGGTCCGCCAGGAGAACCGCAACCTGAAGGCGGAGCTCAAGGTCCGCCACGAGATGGTGGGCCAGAGCGCCGCCCTGGAAAAGGTGATCGCCGATGGTCTGAAGGTGGCCAACTCCAAGGCCAGCGCCTTGATTCTGGGTGAAAGCGGGACCGGTAAGGAACTTCTGGCCCGCTTGATCCACCGGGCCGGCCCCCGCAAGGACAAACCGCTGGTGGTGCTCAACACCGCCGCCCTGCCCGAGACCCTGTTGGAAGATGAGCTTTTCGGTCATGAAAAGGGGGCATTCACCGGGGCGGTCAGCCGAAAAATCGGAAAATTTGAACTGGCCCACGAAGGCACCCTCTTTCTGGATGAGATCGGCGAAATGACAGCCGGCATGCAGGCCAAACTGATGCGCGTCCTCCAGGAAGGTAATTTCTATCGCGTGGGCGGCAACATTCCGATCCTGGTGGATGTGCGCGTTATGTCGGCCACCAACAAAAAGCTGGAAGAGGAGGTGGCCGAAGGCCGCTTCCGGGAGGACCTCTACTACCGGCTCAATGTGGTTCAGATCAGCATGCCCACATTGCGCGAACGCCGGGAGGACATCCCCCTGCTGGCCGAGTACTTCCTGTCCATCTTCAGGGAAGAGACGGTGATGCCCCATCTGACGATTTCCAAATCCGCGATGGAAAAAATGATGCAATACGATTGGCCGGGCAACATCCGCGAACTGCGCAACGCCATCGAGCGGGCCGTGGTAATGGGCAACGGCAAGGAGATCCTGCCCGAAGATCTGCCCATCACCACCAGCCGCACCCATTACCCGGGCTTGCAAGTGGGCTTGACCCTGGACGAAGCGCTCAACCAGTTCAAAAAAGAGTTCATCCTGCTCAATCTGAAACACACGGGCGGCAACCGCAGCAAGGCAGCCCAGATCATGTCCATTCAACGCACCTACCTGTCCCGGCTCATCTCCAAGTACAATGTCAAAGACATTTGAACGGGTTGGTGCATCCGCTTTTTTTTGGGTTCAATGATTTGGGGGTCCGGCTGCACAAGGGTTTGGCAAGGTGGCAACGCTGACGCGAAAGGGTGACTGCCCGCCAGGCGATCAAAGACTGTCTACTTTCTGACACAGGGCGTCACCTGCAGTGCCAAAAATTGTCCGGCTCGCACATCGAAATGGCGCCGCTCAAAGTGCGCCGGTCCCAAAACATGGCGCGTCATCAGCGCCACGGAACGGAGCTTTTGCTGTGAACACCCATAAAACAAGGGTTGGGGAATATTGGGCCACCATCGCACCGACGACAATTAAAACCAGGCCCCAAGCCTTACAATATGGCATTTTAATTGCATAAATAGTGTTGACCGAAATGTTGGCAGGCCAAGGGATCACCATCGTTCTCAGGCTACAGCCCGAAAAACCGGGCGTGATACTCAACGACAACTGCAGCCGCGCTGTTTAACGAGGTATGATGCGAAAACATTACACACTCTTGATCATTGACGATAAAGGTAGCCCGATCCGGGAAATGCTCTTTTCCAAGCGGTTTTTCTGGTTGACCATCGCAACCCTCCTGGTGACCGTCGCCGGGCTTGTGGCGGGCCTGTCGCACTATAGCCGCATGCATCATAAGCTGACCGACGCCTCCCACCTGCAATTTCTGGTCGAGCAGAAACAGGCCGACCTTGAAAACCAGCGCCGGCAGATTCAAGCCTTTGCCGAAAATATCAACGACTTGAAAGCCAACGTGCTGGCCCTTGGGGATTTTGAACACAAAGTGCGTATTTTGGCCAACCTGGAACACAAGGATAGCCAGGAGTCCTTCTTTTCCATCGGCGGCGGCTCCGTCCCGGAGAATCTGGACACCGGCCTTGAGCTCAAAGAGGATCACGGCCGCCTGATGCGGGCCATGCACACACAACTCAACCAGGTCCAGCAGGCTACCGCGGTTCAGCAAAAAAGCTTTGCCTCCCTGATGGACGGGTTAAAGGATAAGCGCAGTTTGTTGGCGGCCACGCCCTCCCTGCGTCCGGCCAAAGGGTGGGTTTCATCCGAATTCGGTTACCGGGTTTCGCCGTTTACCGGACGTCGGGAACTGCACCGCGGCATGGACATAGCCAACCACAAGGGCACCCCCATCATCGCTCCAGCCGACGGGGTGGTCACCCATGCGGAAAACCAATGGTTGATCGGGAACATGGTCGCCATCGATCACGGATACGGCATGGTAACGCGATATGGTCATCTGGACAAATTTCTGGTCAAAAAGGGCGAGCGAATCCAACGAGGACAGAAGATTGCGCTGATGGGTAACACGGGTCGCAGTACCGGTCCCCATCTACACTACGAAGTGCGCCTCAACGGCGTACCGGTCGATCCGCGCAAATATATTCTGGACTGATCCATCTTATAAGGGAACCACACGGCGGGGGAAACAGAGCCGCGTAAGGCAAATGCCGTACGCGGCTCTGTTTTTTTCATTTACAGAGACCTGAAAACCGATTCGGCGGCCTGGAGGGTCTGATCGATGGCATCGTCGCCGTGGGCTGCCGAGATAAAGAAGGCTTCGAACTGCGATGGTGCCAGGTAAACCCCCGCCGCCAACATCTTGCGGTAGTAGGTGCTGAAACGTTCCA
>JAGTVD010000063.1 GCA_018224505.1 Desulfatitalea sp.
GCTCACGACTTGCCTCAAAAAAGGAAGTGGTTTAAACAATCCTTTCAAGCCCTGATTGCGCCAACACGCGGACATCGGGCCGCAAATCACGACGGTTAGAGGATTTCAAACGCATGAACCAGCCTTTGGCAATGGAAAACACGATTCAACCCTATGCATGGGGCTCCCGTACCGCCATTGCCGAGCTGCTTGGGCGGACAGTGCCCGCGGATCACCCCCAGGCGGAATTGTGGATGGGGGCGCACCCCAAAGCGCCTTCCCGGGTTTGGTACCAGGGGCGCTGGCAGAACCTGAACGACCTGCTGACCGAAGACCCGGTGTCGATCCTGGGGTCAGGGGTCATGGAACGTTTTGGGGCCCAATTGCCTTTCCTTTTCAAGGTGTTGGCCGTTGACCAGCCCCTTTCAATCCAGGCCCACCCGGACCAATCCATGGCCGAACAAGGCTTTGCCCGCGAAAATGCCCAAGGCATCCCGCTGGCGGCACCCCATCGCAACTACCGGGACGCGCAGCACAAGCCAGAACTGGTGTGCGCTTTGACGCCGTTCTGGGCGTTGTGCGGATTTCGAACGCCCGCTGCCATCCGAGACCTCATCGATCCGCTGTGGCCTGATCATCGACGCCGGGATCTGGACGAATTGGCCGCAGGACAAGGCGATGAAGGGCTGCGCACCTTTTTTGTCCATTTGATGACCTTGGCCCCTGAGTCCCGTCGGGACCTGATGGTCCACATCGTCCCGGCAGCAAAACGGATTGCCGACCGGGACCCGGTCTACGACTGGATGGTGCGCTTGTACGATGCCTATCCGGATGATGTGGGGGTGCTGTCCCCGACTTTTCTCCATCTGGTGCGCCTGGCACCCGGCCAAGCGCTCTTTTTGCCGGCCGGGCGCCTGCATGCCTATTTGAGCGGCGTGGCCATAGAACTGATGGCCAACTCGGATAACGTGCTGCGCGGGGGTCTGACCCCCAAACATGTGGATGTGCCGGAACTGCTCCGGGTGCTCGACTTCCATCCGAAGCCGGTCGAAACACTTCACGCCCGATCTATTGGCCCCCACGAACAGCAATATCCCAGCAGTGCCGATGAATTCAGCTTGTCGGTGATCACCCTGCCGACCGGCAACAGCCGGTCCGTCATCACCAACCGGCCCGCCGCACCGGAAATCCTCCTTTGCACCGATGGCGCGGCGACACTCCAATGGCCGGGGCAGGGCGACACGCCAATGCCACTGCCCAAGGGCACATCCGCGCTGATCCCGGCAACCGTCAGCAGCTACACCATTACCGGACCGGCATGTGTCTATCGGGCAGGGGTGAATACGCAGGGGACGATCGATTCAACCAAACAACCGTGCAACCGACCCACTCATCCGAGGCCCGGCTTATGATCAACTACAGCGGTATCAACCACTTGGCGTTGGTGACACATGATATGACGGCGACCATACGATTCTGGCGTGATTTGCTGGGGATGCGGCTTGTGGCCGGATTGGGCAGGGAAGGGTATCGGCAATATTTTTTCCAGGTTGCGCCCAATACATTGCTGCTTTTTTTCGAGTGGCCCGGGGCGCTGCCGATGGTTGAGAAGGATCATGGGGTGCCGTTCAAAGGGCCGGTGGGGTTCGACCATGTGGCCATTGGCGTGGTTTCCGATGACGATCTGTGGGTCATCAAGGCGCGGTTGGAGGCTGCCGATTTCTGGGCCTCGGAGTTGATCGATCACGGGTTTATCCACTCCCTGTACAGCTTCGATCCCAACCACATTCCCATTGAGTTCAGTGCACCGGTGGCCGGTGTGGACTTGGAGCGCCAACCGCGCATGAAGGACCGTCATCCCCTGCCGGCTGCCAAGGAAGGGCCCGATCCCCAGCCGGGCCATTGGCCGGGCCTACCGCCCATCGCCCCCCGGTCGGAACGTTTTGTCTATCCCGGGGAGGGTACGGTGTTTACCGAAGAGGATTGATCGGGCAGCGGGCCAGGAACGTTAATCGCCCACCGCCCACAACGGCGCGTTCAAAAGCGGCGCCGCTCTTATTTCAACGTCCACACCGGCTTGCGCTTTTCGAAGAACGCTTTGACCCCCTCCTTGGCGTCATCGGTGCTGCACAGGCGCGCGAAAGCTTCGTTCATGTAATCGAACTGTTTTTGGTAGGGCATGTCTTCGGCGCTGTAAAAGGCTGTTTTGGCGATCTGAACGGCAATCGGGCTTTTCTGGGCCAGGGCGCCCGCCCATTTTTGCGTTTCCGCGTCCAGTTGGTCGGCCGGTACGGTGCGATTGAGCAAGCCCAACCGCAGCGCCTCCTCGGCGGGGACCAGCTCGCCGTAAAGCAGCAGTTCCATGGCCTTTTTGCGTCCCACCGACCTGGAGACCGGAATCACCGGGCCCACGCAGTTGAGCCCGACATTGATTGCGGTCAGCCCCATACGCGCATTGGCGGCGGCAATGGCCAGATCGCAGGCCGCCACCAGGCCCATGCCGTTGGCGGCCGCCACACCATGCACCTGGGCGATGACCGGTTTCTGCAATTTGGAGATAGTCACCAGGGGGCGCTCCATTTTTTCAATCCATGCCCGGTAGGACATGGTGGTCTGGCCCTCCAGTTCGTTGACATCGATTCCGGCGCAAAAGGCTTTGCCCGCGCCCTTGATGACCAGTACCCGCACTTTTTCATCGGCATCCAGATCCGTGAGCGCCTGGTAGAGCGCCGCGGCCATGCTGCTGTTAAAGGTGTTCAGCTGTTCGGGCCGATTCAAGGTGATGGTGCCCACCCCTTTTTCCGAAACTTCCGTGAGAAGATCGTTATACGCCATTTTGCCGTCCTTTCCGTGCGTTTAATTCGTTCCGGAACTTTTTGGGCCTGCGTATACCTGCCGGGCTCGTTGAAAGTCGCTTGATGCTATGCGAGGCAAGAACCCCAAAGGGTGCGTGTCTGTTGCTGTCGCGTTTTATGCGACCGTCAATTGGGCTCCTTCAGGATGACCCGGGCATCCACGATGGACGCCCCCTTGTGGTGCAACAGGATCGGGTTGAGGTCCATCTCCTCGATGTCGGGGTAGGCCTCCACGATGTCCGAGACCAGCAGCAGCAGGGTCACCAGGGCCTTTTCGTCACATGGCGGCGTGCCGCGCACACCCCTTAGAATGGGCGCCGACATGGTCTCATCGATCATCATCCGGGCGGTCAGGCGCGATATGGGCAACACGCGGAATGAGACATCTTTGAGGATCTCGACCATAATGCCGCCGAGGCCGTACATGATCACCGGGCCGAACTGCTCATCGATTTTGGTGCCGATGATCACTTCCACACCTTCGGCCTTGATCATGGGCTCCACCAGGACGCCGCGGATATCCGCCTTGGGATTGTAGGCGAGGGCGCCTGCCAGGATTTGGGTGTACGCCTGTCGGACGCCGGGTTCATCGGTGAGATCGAGCTTCACCGCCCCGGCGTCGCTTTTGTGCAGAATGTCGGGCGAGACGATCTTCATCACCACCGGGCCATCGATTTTGCGGGCCAAGGTCACTGCTTCCTCCTCGGAGGCGGCCAGCAGAGCCTGGGTCACCGGTGCGCCATGGATGTGAAACAACCGCTTGGCTTCATGCTCCAACAGGCTGCGTCGCCCTTCCGCCCGGGCCTTGGCCAGGATCTGGCGACCTTCGGGTTTGGCCTTGGCGCCCCAGTTGAACACAAAATTGGTTTTGGCGTGGTAGCTTTTCAGGTAGTTGCCGTACTGGGCCAGAACGGCGGTGCATTTGCAGGCCACGTCCAGCGAATCGTAGACCGGCAGGTTGTAGTAGCGGCACAACTCCAGGGAGTGGGGCCGTGCGGAGTTGTAGAGGCTGTGAATGATAATGGGCTTGTTCCGCTTGGCCACCATTTTACCCATCTGGTGAGCGGCATCCTCTTCCATCAGGGCCAGGGATTCCGCGAAGCGGATGCCGTAGCCGCCAAACAGGCCGACCAACAGCAATCCGCCCACGTTGGGGTCTTTCAAAATGATGTTGGCGCAATCGGCGAACAGGGAGGGATCGGCATCGGTGCCGCCGGCCACGTCCACCGGATTGACCACCGAAGCGGCGGCTGGCAGAATTTTGCGCAGACTCGCCTTGGTTTTCTCCTCCAGTTCGGGCAGCTTGATGCCGTGATCGGTCAGGATGTCCGCGGCGATGGTGGCATGGCCGCCGCCGTCGGCCAGAACGGCCACCTGGTTGTTGCGAATGGGCGGGCAGCTGGAGAGGGTTTCGGCCACCGGAAACAGTTCGTCCGAGTTGTCAATCACCGTGATGCCGGCGCGTTCGAAGGCGCCTTTGGCCACTTCCGACATGCCGGCCAGAGCGCCGGTGTGAGAGCCGGCGGAGCGTTTGCCGGTGATCGAGCGCCCGCTTTTGAGCAGGATGATGGGTTTTTCCTGGCTGGTGATATACGCCTGCTGCAGGAAAGTGCGGCCATCGCGCATGCCCTCCACGTACATCAAAATGGCGCGGGTGTTCGGATCTGAGCGGAAGTATTCCAGGTATTCATGGAAGCGGATGTCGGCTTCGTTGCCCACCCCCACGTAATAGGAAAAGCCCTTGCGGCTTTTGAGTTTCGCTTCGGTGATCAGGCTCAGGGCCATGTTCCCGCTCTGGCTCAATAAGGCGATGTCACCTTTGGGTACGTCGCGCAGTCCCACCAGGTTCAAGCTGTCGATGAGGTTGAGCATACCGGAGGTGTTGGGGCCGATGATGCGGATGTTGTGGCGGCGGGCCACCTCAACCATCTCCTCCTCCAGTTTGCGCCCCGACTGCCCGGTCTCCCGAAAGCCGCCC
>JAGTVD010000064.1 GCA_018224505.1 Desulfatitalea sp.
ATGCCGATGGCATCCTTGGCGCAGATGGCATAACTGTGGAGCACGGTGGAGCGGTGACTGAACAGCACCCCTTTGGGGTTGCCGGTGGTGCCGGATGTGTAGCAGAGGGATGATGCCGTGCGTTCGTCAAAAAGCGGCCACTGGTAGTCATCGTCCGCACCCGCCATCAATGTTTCGTAGCAGATGGCATTGGGCAGTTGGGTGTCGGGCATGTGGGCGGCATCGGTCATGATGACAAATCCCTTGACGTTGGGGATTTGCCCGGCCACCTTCTCCAGCAGCGGCACGAAGGTCAGGTCGACGAAGATGTACTTGTCTTCGGCGTGGTTGACGATATAGCTGATCTGTTCCGGAAAGAGGCGCGGATTGATGGTGTGGCAGACGGCTCCCATACCGGATACCGCATAATAAATCTCCACATGCCGGTAACCGTTCCAGGCCAGGGTGCCGATGCGGTCGTGTTTTGCCACACCCATCCCGGCCAGGGCTTTGGCCAGCGTCCGGGATCGCGCGGCGCAATCTTTGTAGGTGTAGCGATGAATAGGGCCTTCCACGGTCCGGGAAACAATTTCCTCCCGGGCATGATGACGGGCGGCAAATTCAATCAAATCGGAAATCATTAACGGGCGGTCCTGCATCAGTCCGAACATCGGTTATCCTCCTGTTCATGCCTACTATTTTTTGGATGGACACGATCTACACCTCCAACCACTCCTTGCGGATGGATTGATTGGTTTTCAGGTCTTCGGGCGTGCCTTCGAATACGATGCGTCCATGGCCCATAATATACAGGCGATGGGATATCTTCAGCGCAATACTCAACTTCTGCTCGACCAGCAGCACCGATATACCGCTGCCGGCAATCTCTTCGATCAACGTTCGCACCTGCTCGACCATCATGGGCGCCAGTCCTTCGGTGGGCTCGTCGATCATGATAAAATCGGGGTCGCCCATCAAAGTGCGGCACATGGTGAGCATCTGCTTTTCACCGCCGGAGATCAAATCGCCGTTCACATTGTGGCGTTCGCCCAAACGCGGAAAGAGTTTGAAGATATCCTCGATACCCCAGCGGGGCGACTTTTTCCCGCTTTTGATCCCCAACTGAAGATTTTGCAACACGGTCAGACCGGGGAAAATCCAACGGTCCTCGGGCACGAATCCGATACCCCGGCGGGCGATTTCGTGGGGCTTGCGCCCGGCGATTTCCTCTCCCCGGTAGAGAATCGACCCTTTGGGGGGCACCAGGCCCATGATAGCCTTGCAGGTCGTCGAACGTCCGACACCGTTGCGCCCCAGCAGACTGACGATTTCACCCTTTGCCACCTGCAGATCGACGCCCTGCAGGATATGACTGCGCCCGTAGTAGGCATGAAGATCACGGACTTCCAGCATTTAATCGACCTCCTTGCCGAGGTAAGCTTCCTGTACGTCCTGGTTCTGGCGGATGCGCTCCGGGATATCGGTGGCGATGACCGCGCCATAGACCAGTACCGAAATCCGATCCGCCAGGTTGAACACCACGCTCATGTCGTGTTCGACCACCAGCAGCGTCTTGCCCTCGGTGACGCTGTGAATCAGTTCGACGGCATACTCGGTTTCCCCGATGCTCATGCCGGCAGTGGGTTCGTCCAGCAGAATCACGTCGCTGTCGCCGGAGATGGTGATGCCGACTTCCAGGGCCCGCTGCTCGGCATAGGCGAGCAGTCCGGCGGGGATGTCCCGCCGCTCCTGCATGCGGATTTTCTCCAGAATCTCTTCGGCCTTTTCGTTGACCTTTTTGAGCCGCCCGACCATGTGCCAGAAAGAGTAGCGATATCCCATGGACCACAACAGGGCGCAGCGGATGTTTTCGAAAACGCTCATTTTGGGGAAGATGTTGGTGACCTGAAAGCTGCGGCTCAACCCATGGCGGCGAATTTTGAAGGGCGGAAGGTTGGTGATGGGACGGTTGTTCAATTCGATGTACCCGGCACTGACCGGGAAAAAACCGGTAATCAGGTTAAACAGCGTCGACTTGCCGGCACCATTGGGGCCAATGATGGCGTGCCGCTCCCCCTGGATCACATGGAGGTTGACCCCGTTGATGATCTTGCTGCTGCCGAAGCTTTTATGGACATCCACCAGCTTGAGTGCGATCGCGGTCATTGGGCGGCCCCCTTCTTCATCATGTGCGTGACTTCCTCCCAACTATGACCCACACGGCGGGCCGCCGGCCGGAACAGCAGGAATCCAACGATGAGCAGAACGATGGCCAGCACCCAGGCCATGGGGGCATAGGCGCTGAAAGCGATGCCGAAAAGATGCATGGGGCTATTCGGCGTAATGCTGAGGGAAAGGTGAAAGATGATTTCGATCAAGAGCATCGTCCCGCTGAACATCACCAGCGCTGTGGCGCCGGCCCATGCATAGGCCGGCAGCAGTTTGTGAAGCAGGCGGGCTTTCCAGAACGGCCCGTGCATCATGATCAGTCCCGCCAGGCCGTTGGGGGCCCACATCACAATAGCCACGAACAACAGGCCCAGATAGAGCAGCCAGGCATGGCTGATGCTGCCGACGTACAGCTGCATCAAGGAAACCAGCAGGGCGCCCAGAATCGGGCCGAAAAAGTGACCGATCCCGCCGATGTAAGCCATCATCAACACATTGGCCGATGTCAGGGCGCCCACCGTGTCGGCCGTGACGATCTCGTAATTGATGGCATACAGGCCGCCGGCGACACCCGCGAAAAAGGCGGCCAGCGTAAACTGGAACGTCCGCACGGTGCGGGTGTCATAACCGATGAATGGCGCCCGTTCCGGGTTGTCGCGCACCGCGTTGGCCAGCCGCCCTAACGGCGTGCGGGTCAGCAGATACATCAGCCCGATGCTCAGCAGCATCCAGCCGGCAATCAGGTAGTACACCTCGATGGATTTGCCAAACCGGTACCCGGTAAGGGTCATCTGGACCATCCGGTTGCCCGAGATGCCTTGCTCGCCGCCGAAAAAGGAGGGTATCATCAACGAGCTGGCGGCGATCAATTCGCCGATACCCAGGGAGATCAGCGCAAAGGGCACGCCGGCCCGGGCGGTTGAGAGCCACCCGAACAAGAGCCCGAACGCCATTCCGCCCAGACCGCCGACAATGGGC
>JAGTVD010000065.1 GCA_018224505.1 Desulfatitalea sp.
GCCCCTCGCCTTGGTCGGCCACCGGACAGGTCATGGCCTCGATAAGTCGGCTTTCCAGAATGGGATTGAGGCTTTGGGGCGCCGCTAAAGTCACCAACCCGGCGCCTACCCGCAAGGCGGCGGCAGCGCTCATGATCGCTGCACCGGTCCTGCCGGTGCCGCCGGCCACCACCAGGAGGTGGCCCGTGCGGCCTTTGTGGCTCTCGGCATCCCGCCGGGGCAGCCATTCGCGCACCGCGCGGCCGGTGATCAGTTGCTGATGTGGGGCCACCCACTGGCTGACCAGCGGAGGGATACCGATGTCGACGAGATGGGTCCGACCACAGAAACCGGCACCCGGCTCAACCAAATGGCCAACTTTGGGATGGCCGAAGGTCACCGTGGCCGTGGCCTGGATGCAAAGTCCGCAGGGTTGGCCGGTATCGCTGTTGAGTCCTGAGGGAATATCCACGGCCAGCACCGGTCGCTTGCAGGCGTTGATGAACTGGATCACCTCTTTGAAATAGCCGCGCACGTCGCTGTTCAGCCCAGTGCCGAAAAGGGCATCGATCCAATGGTCGCAGTGGCGCATCTCGTTTTGCCGGGCCGTGAAACCGGCTGCGTCGGGTATTTCCACCACTGGAATGTTCAGAGCGGTCAGCAACTGTCCATTGGCGGCTGCATCGCCCTGGAGCCGGTCGCGTGTGGCCAGCAGGAATACCCGCACATCAATGCCCCGCTGTACCAGGTAACGGGCTATCACCAGGCCGTCCCCCCCGTTATTGCCCCGCCCGGCGATCACGCCCACCCGCCCCGTCCCTTCCTTGTAAAGGTGTTCAAGAAATACACGGGTTGCGCCGCGACCGGCATTTTCCATCAACACGCGCCCGGGGATCCCGATCTCTTCGATGGTTTTACGGTCCATGGCCTGCATTTCGGCCGCTGTGACGACAATCATGCCGGGGATGCTCCTTTCTACAGCGTTTGAACCAGCGTTACCATATCCCGTACCGCTGTTTCCATGCCAACCAGTACCGCCCGGGCGATGATGCCCTGGCCGAGACTGAATTCATCAATCTCTTTAAGGCCGGCAAACAGCTTGATCAGGCGATAGTCCAGTCCGCCGCCGACGGCCACATGGAGCCGCAACCGGTGCGCCATTTTGACCACATCGATGATTTTCAGCAATTCCTGGTGCTGATTGGCAACCGTGGGGGCTGTTTGAAGACGGCGGGTGCTGATGTGGACCCAGTTGGCACGTGCCTGGTGGGCCGATTTGACCTGTTCGGGTTCGGGCACAATGGCCACGCCCACGCTGATGCCGTTGGATTGCAAGGTGTCCACGATCTCGAAATTGGTTTTGGTGTGCAGCGCCATATCGAACGCATCGGTGGGCGATTCATCCTCGCCTGACGTTGGCGGCATCAGCACCACCCGTTCCGGCTGGATATCCAAGGCCAGACCGACCCATTCCGCAGCGGCGGTCAGATGGAGTACCATGCGGCCACGCACTGTTTGACGCAGCAACCGCAGATCCCGTTCATCGAGCAGTGGCTGACGGGGATGCCAACAGGCACCAACACCATCCGCGCCGGCCAATTCGGCCAACAACGCTGCTGCCGCCGGCGAGGGGGAGGCACTCCGGATCTTGTTGCGCAGTGCAGCCACATGATCCACCATTACCGTTAAACCG
This sequence comes from Desulfatitalea sp., assembly GCA_018224505.1. Classification (GTDB taxonomy): domain Bacteria; phylum Desulfobacterota; class Desulfobacteria; order Desulfobacterales; family Desulfosarcinaceae; genus Desulfatitalea. The sequence continues at coordinate 1,673 of JAGTVD010000065.1, forward strand.
GGCATTGCACCTCCTGCATCACTACGCTCTTTTATATACGATCTCCATCAATTCCAAGCTCTTGGCTTCCATCACGTTCGCCTCGGCCTCCGAGTGCACATGGTCGTAACCCACCAAGTGCAAAATACCATGAATCAGCAACTCCAGAAATCGTTCCGCCATGTCCATGCCCGCTTCGGCGCTTTCCCGGGCACAGGTGTCCATGGAGATCACCACGTCCCCCAGCAGCGCCGGGTGAAGGTCGCCATGGGCCCCTTCGCGCATAGGGAAACTGATCACATTGGTTGGACCCTCGTGCTGCAGATATTGCGCGTTGAGCCGGGCGATAGCAGGGTCATCCACGATCAAAATCGACAGTTCGCCGTCAGGACATCCCAAGACGTTTAAGATGGCTTGGGCGTTCCTTTGCACGTCCTTGATCGCGATGGGGTGGTTTGCCTGTTGATTGTCGATCAGAATTGCCATTTTTGACCTTGCTGCTCTCCTTGCCGCCGGATTCGGCATATTCGATGCGGTGATGATGGATACCGTTGAGAATCTTGTTGAAGCTTTTGGCGATGCTGTGCAGATCTCTGAGGGTCAGTTCGCAATTATCCAGCTGACCGTCGGAAAACACTTTGTTGATCAGATGCTGCACCAATCCCTGGATGCGCGCCGGGGTGGGGTTTTCCAGGGTGCGCGAGGCCGCCTCCACCACGTCGGCCAGCATCACCAGGGCCACCTCCTTGGTTTGGGGTTTTGGCCCGGGATACCGGAAATCGTCGAGTTTGACGGCGTCCTCCCCTTTTAACTGTTTGGCCTTTTCGAAAAAATAGTGGATCAGGCTGGTGCCGTGGTGCTGTTGAATGGTGTCCAGTATCACCTGTCCCAGTTTTTGTTTGCGAGCGATTTCCACACCATCCTTGACGTGAGCGATCAGGATCAGACTCGACATGGAGGGTGCCAGCTTGTCGTGCTTGTTGCGGCCGTCGCTTTGATTTTCAATGAAATAGAGGGGTTTTTTCACCTTGCCGATGTCATGGTAATAACCGCACACTTTTCCAAGGAGGGGGTTGGCGTTGATATCGCTCGCTGCGGCCTCCACCAGGGAGCCGACGATCACCGAGTGATGGTAGGTGCCCGGCGCTTCGATCATCAACCGCCGTAAAATCGGGCGATCCAGGTTGGCCAATTCCAACAGGGTGATGTCGGTGGTGTAGCCGAACCCCATTTCGACCAGCGGCGCTACGCCCAAGGTGACGATGCCGCTGGCAAGACCGCCGGCGAAAGCCAAGGCACCCATCCATGCCAGGTTGACCCCTCCTACATCGCCTGAATGGATGCCAATGGCCAAAGCCATAAACACACCCAACAACCCTGTCTTCATGCCGGCCAGGATGACTACCCTGCGTTCGCGGCAGTGTTGCACCCAGTAGGCCGCCATGCTGTTGGTGACGGCGAAAAAGAGAAAGGTGTCGAAGCGGGCGCCGAACAGGAGGGCAGCGCAAATGGCCGCTACCATGGCAAAGGGAAGGGCGATCTCAAACCCCAAAACAAGGCATACCAGCATGGCGCACGCCGCGATGGGGATGGCTACGATGATGGCGTCGGGCGATGCGGTGAGGGGGTGGGCGGTGCTCTGGCCCGCGGCCAGAATGGTGCCCAACTTGGCCAGCAACAGCACCGCTGCGAGGGCCAGAGCCATGAAGAGTATGTTTTTGCTGGTGTTCAATCGGATATGGTGGGGCAATCCCAGATGAAGAAAGTGAAGAACGATCAGTACGATCGTCAGCATTCCGGCGGCGCCGGCAGCCGTGGCGAGCATCGGCTGCCTTTGGGCCTGCTCTTCCATGGCCCGCAATTTCAGCAATTGCAGCGCATTGACCCGTTCGCCCTCCCGCAGCACCATCTCGCCTGTTTTGATGCGGTACATGATCGGCTTGATACTCTCACGCGCCTGTTTTTTACGCGCCTCGGTCTCGTTGCGGTTCAAGGTGATATCGGGCTGCAGCAAGCGCTGACTGAAATCGACGATCAGGTTGATCAGGTTATAGTTCAGGTCTTTGACCAGCGGTTCGGCGACGATGCGCACCATCGTTTTGGCCTGATCCGGCCCATAGTACTGGCGCAGGGCATAAACCGTATTCTCGGTCTGTGTCGTCACGTCCCGCAACGTGATGCCTTTTTCAATCTCCTGGAGCAGCACCTCTTTATTGGCCACCACCCCATTGGATAGTACGGTGTCCACAACGCGGGTGATGATTTCAGCAATGGCCGGGGAAAACAATTCGCCCACCAGTAATCGGTAGGCGCCGCGGCTCACCTCGATACCCATTGCGGCTTCAAAGGTTTCCTTGTGCGGCCCCAAGGCACGCTCAAGTGCCTGTCGGTCGGGGACGGGCGGGTCGGTTTCGGCCGATTCGGACTGCGTCTGCAGGTTGTTGATGATCTCGCGCATCCGTGCGAAAGCTGTTTGGACGCGGTCAATCATCTGGGGAGCGATGCGGGGGTCATGGTCGTAGACGGTCAGGATCTGTTCCACGGCCTGCTCCTGATTCGCAGCCGTGGCAACTTTGTCCTCGACAAAAAAATCCCGGGGCGCCTTGATATCCTGCATGGCGATGTCGCCCAACTGGTACTGCTCCTGGCTGATGATCAGGCTGGGGTAGAGCAGGAGCAGAAAGAGCGCCACCATGGCCGCCAGCAACAGCCAGCCCAGATGTGTCGCCATCATGGTACTGAGGGATGTGTGTTTTTTGTACTCGGGGCTCATGGTTCCGGATGCCTCGTTATGCCAGGTTCGATGGCATTACGTGTTGTGACTGGCCATTGGTGTCCGCTTTTTTCCGAGCGGCTGCTTCATATGCCAGTATGATATCCTGGACCAATCGGTGACGCACCACGTCACGTTGGGTGAAAAAAACCATTTTAATGGCCTCGATATGGGCCAGGATTTGCTTGGCTTCGATCAATCCCGAGGTTTTCTGGGGAGGGAGATCGATTTGGGTTATGTCCCCGGTAATGACCGCCTTGGAGCTGAACCCGATGCGTGTCAGAAACATCTTCATCTGTTCAGATGTGGTGTTTTGGGCTTCGTCGAGGATGATGAAAGAGTCGTTGAGGGTGCGGCCGCGCATGAAGGCGATGGGGGCGACCTCGATCACGCCTTGTTGCATCAGGGCGGCAACCTTCTCAAAACGCATCATATCGTGCAGGGCGTCATAGAGCGGACGCAGGTAGGGATTAACCTTTTCCGCCAGATCGCCGGGTAGAAACCCGAGGGCTTCGCCCGCTTCCACCGCCGGTCGCGTCAGGACAATGCGGTTGACAGTGCCCTTGGTGAGCGCCGATATGGCCATGGCCATGGCCAGGTAGGTTTTGCCTGTTCCGGCCGGACCAATGCCGAATACGATGTCATGTTGGCGGATGGCGTCTATGTACTCTTTCTGGGCGCGGCTCTTGGGGGTGATGGCCATCTTTTTGGCGGTGATATAGACCGTGTCCAGAAATATCTCTTTGAGCAGCGTACGGTCATCGGCGCTCAGCAGGCGAATGGCATAATCGATATCGTTATCGTAAACGGGATAGCGCTCTTTGATCAGGCCATAGAGCTGGGTCAACAGGTTTTGGGCCAGCTGCACGGTGATCTCATCACCGCTGAGGTGAACGGTATTACCCCGGGCCTGGACCTGTACGTCCAGACTCCGGGCGATACGCTGCAGATGGCTGTTGTGTTCTCCGAAAAGCTGCCGGGACAGCTCTACATCGGTGAAGGTGATTCGGGCTTGATGCGTGTTTGGCTCCATAGCCTGCCGGCGGCCGGCATTCCCCCTTGCATTTGATGCTCGGTTGATAACGAACCCAGAGAATATAAAACTTTTGGGTTGATTGCAAACGGGAAAGCCAATCCGGGATAGTCAATCCATCCACCAATTGATATTTCACCTATCCCGTGTTAGCGTCGGGCCCGATTCATTCCACCCCGGTAGGCTCGCGGGCATCTATGGCCGCAGAAAAAAGGTGAAACGTGACATTATTGGATTATGTGCTGGCAGTGATCTTGGGCTATTGTCTGGTCCGTGGAATTTTCCGGGGGCTGGTCAAGGAACTTTCCTCCATTGTCGGTGTGCTGGCCGGCTTTTATTTCGCTTTCAGCTATTATGCGCACCTGGCCGGCTTGTTGTCGGAATGGCTGCCCAATGGCGGATATGCCAACATTATCGGTTTTCTGATCTTGTTCGTGGGGATCTATCTGGTTATCAGTATTATGGGCGCTCTCATCAAATATATGATGAATATCGCTTCCATGGGATGGTTTGACCGGATTGGCGGCATGCTCGTTGGAGGGGCCAAAGGCGTACTCATTCTGGCGGTGCTGGTGGCGATGCTGACCACTTTTTTACCCAAAAGCACCACTTTGATAAAGGAGTCCACCATGGCACCGCATGTGATGGGAATCAGTGCGGTAATGGTACGTGTGGTTTCCACTGACATCAAGGCGCTGTTTGACAACCATTTGAAGGAATTGAAACTGACGTGGGACAAACGCAAAAGCCCATAATGCCGCCGACCTTCGCCGCCATGCTGTCTCTGATAGAAACCTTGCGCGGCGAGCAGGGGTGCCCCTGGGACCGCAAGCAAACGCCGACTTCCGCCATAGTCTATCTGGTTGAGGAAGCTTTCGAGCTGGTCGAGGCGGTGACCGCTGACGATACCGCCGCCATTCTGGAAGAGATGGGCGATGTGCTTTTTCAGGTACTGTTTCTGACGGTGCTTTTCCAACAAGCCGGACGATTCGGTGTGACCGATGTTTTGGGGCGCAACCTTCACAAAATGATCCACCGCCATCCACATGTGTTTGGTCCCGACAAGTTGGACAATGCCGATCAGGTCAAACAACGCTGGCGGGAAATCAAACAGCTGGAAAAGGGCGATGCCGTGCGGTCGACGCTGGATGCCGTTCCGTCCGGATTGCCGGCGCTTATGCGGGCCTACCGGATCAGTGAACGGGCGGCAGGTATTGGCTTCGATTGGGATGACCTGTCGGGTGTAATGGCGCAGGCGGAATCGGAGTGGGCGGAATTCAACGCCGAGTGCGGTTCAGCCGGCGATGATGCCGCTCCTGAAAAAAAAGCCCGGTTGGCCGAAGAGTTGGGTGACGTGCTGTTCACGTTGGTCAATGTGGCCCGGTTGGCCGGTATTCACCCTGAAACAGCCCTCTCCGGCGCCACAGAGAAGTTTGTGCGCCGCTTTAAACAGATGGAAACGTTGGCCGGCGCGCAGGGCAAGGGACTCAACGAGGTGTCGCGGTTGGAGCTGGACGCCCTCTGGCGGACGGTTAAATCGCAGGAATAGGGACGTTGCGAACAATGGCGGGGTCTCCTCGGGGCAGACCCTGACTGCGGAGCGAACGGGTTGCGGGGGCCCGTTCGAAGTGGGTTAAAATGCGGGGGAAGTGTGGTGCCGGTTAAACCCTTTCGTCGATTGGTTTATCCGATGGCGGCAAGCGATAGATCACATCGCCTGCCTTGTTGTATTTTTCAAAAACCACCTTTTCGCCTTCCATCAAATATTTTGAGGTGGGGTCTTTTTCGGCATTTTTGGACCCGGTTGCATCGCTTGCGGACGATGGTTCAACAGGTCTGGCCTCCCTCAAGGCATCGGCCCTTTGCCGGTTCATCTCCTGGTCATGAATCGGTCCAATGGGATCGGCTTTCATGACGGCCCGTAATGGTGCTTCATTGATCTTGCTAATCATGGGATCCTCCCTTCCACCCTTGTTTTCTTGCAGGCTTGGGCATTTCTTGCCCTTTTGCCCGATTGTGGTCCGCGCTTAAGATCCGTTATCAGTGCTTGCGGACACGTTGCCAGCCAGTTGGCCCGTCTCCCCGGACGGCCCACCGCTCAATAAGGGGGTGATCCGGCCAAGGGGTAGGCTGTTGGTGATCTTCTGGTCGTTCTCATCGATGGTTGAATAGGTAAAGCGCACCTCCGTTTTTTGGGATTGCGGCGATGATGGTTTGTTATAGGTATTGGCCAGAACATCGGCAAAACGGCTGCGGGGTTCATTGCCCACAATTTGGGCGACAATATCGGCCGAAACCTGGTCAATGATGGCCTGCCGTGGTCGATTGCCAGACGAGGCCACGCCTTCAGCAGGGGTTGCGCCCTTGTCCGGGTAGCCGCTTCCGCCGTTGGCGCCCTGGCTTAACTGTTTGCGGTAGATGTCCAGGACATTATGGATTTGGTAGTTGTGAATGTACATAAAGGTCCCTCCGAGGATAGTATCGGCGGTCCCCAAGTGAACTTTAGAAAAAAAACATAGGCGTTCTCCTTAATCTTCGAAATTACCTTCCGGGCCTTTGTTGGAGGTGATGGCTTTGGCCCTTTCGATGATCCTGGCATCGGTCCACTCATCGGGATTTTCAATGCGCTGTGCTTTGGTGCCAGGATCGTGGCTGCCGGCTTTAAGAATGGCTTCGACGGCCAGAGGAGCGGTATCCTGGGCATTCAATACTTTGGTCATCATGTTGTAAACAAAGTTTTCCACCCGCGCCGCCATACGATCACGGACTGCCTTGGGCTGGCTCAAGAGCTTGCTTTCAAAGGGGAGGTTGAGTTTTTTGAAATCTCCTTTTTTCCATCCCTGGGCTTGCGCATAGATCTGCATTTGATCCCACATCTCTTCTGTGGCGCCTTCGTTTTTGACCTTGATGAACTGGCCGTCGGCATCCAGGATGGCATTGCCGTAGTCGTTGACCTCCAATCCCCATGAAATCATTTGCAGCGCCGTGGCCACATTGGCTTTTGTGGTCAGAGTTTCCTGGGCGATCCGGCGCAGTCGGTCCGAGCTGTTTCCCGAGGTACCGTGCTGGGCGCCCGACACCTGGTAGGGTTTCAGGGCCGCGTGAATTTCAGCGGTGAGTTCCACCTGTATGCCCTGGTCGCTCGCTTCGATGCCATGGGTGGTGCCGTTGTTCAGGGCGATCCAGTTGGGGAAAATGGCGTGGGCATTGAGTCCCTGGATCAGAAAGAGGGCCTCCTGCCTAGTGGACAAACCAAATTTACCTTTTATTTCACCGACTTCGGTCTCAAGACCGGCCCACTCGGGCACATAGGGGTTCAAGGCGATACTGGCCAGCAGGTTACGGTCGTCGGGCATGTGCGAGGCGTCAATGGCAATGGAAGTGATGCCGGCATCGAACATCGAAGGGATTTCGTTGCGGGCGGTTTCAATATCCTTATCATTTTTAATACCGTAGTGGTCTGCATGGATGGCGACGGGCACCGTGATTCCCATTTCATTGCAGAGGCTGTCCACGATGCGTGCCATATTCCAATAGTTGACTGCGCAGTAGGCAGTGGCGCCGCCTTCGGACTTGGCAATTTCGATGATCAACACCGAGTTGGCCCGCTGGGCTGCTCGCAGGGCACCACGAATGATCAGCTGGGTGCGGCCGTTGGCGGCTATGCAGATGCTGTGGCCCTTGGCCAGCATGGCCAGGTCGATAAATTTGCCGCTCACCAGCAGGGCCCGGGAGTTTGGGAAAAGGGCTTTTATGTTGGGTGGACGGCCGACTGCCAATGCTTTGGCAAAGTCCGATGGGGCGATATCCGCCATTTTGGTTCCTCCTTCTTGTTTAAAGAAAATTCAAAAGACCGGGTAAGGGGCTGACAAAGTGTTTCAGTGCGCTCTATTCGGATGAACGAGCGGTTACGCGTTCATTGAACGCCTTCACCTGTTCTGAATAGGTGTTGCGTTTCTCTTCATAGGCTTGGATGCGGGCGTTGAAAGCCTCGACTTTTGCGTTGTGCGCTTCGATTTCCTCCGCGGAGGCGATTTGGTCCTGTTCTTCATCCAGCAGGGTTCGTTCCTGAACAAGGGTTTCATACTCTTGATTCAGCGCGTTTTCCATATTTTCCAGCTGCTCCCGCTCCTGTTCCAGAGCGTCCAGGGACGCGGTTGTATCCTCGGGTTCGGCGGCCACCGCTTCGGAAGGCGCACCCGCTGGCGTCGTGGTCGTGGAGGGGGATTCATATGTCTGAATCCGTTCCCGTTGGTCCAGAGGCACCTTGCTCAAATCATCGGTGTAAAAGACGTTTCCATGCTCATCGATGTAACGGTAAAATTCCGCCATCGCGGGTGTACTCACCACCAGGGCCAGCCATAGAATCACCAGAATGCGTGCTGTTTTCATTCGCGATTACCCCTACTGTGTTGGTGCCAATACCCGCAAGGCCCCGTCAATTGTTTCAGGGTCAAAAGCGGATTCCGAATACGGCATGCCGAAAGAAGGCGGCCCAATACTCAAAAAGAGATGCCGATCTTCGATCAACTGCTGTTTGGAATTTCCTGCAACGTCCACCCAAACCCTGACGAAGCCCTGTCGATGCCAGTTTGTTGCTGTTGTCGGTTTAAAATATATGCTACTATACGGCTGCATCCAACAGGATGTCAAGGTGTCCGCGACCATTGTCAATGCGGTCTGAATGTTGCGGCGCATGGTGACCGATTGTGACCGAAAGGAAGTCAAGGGTGTAATGGTGTGCTCTCTATCGCTTTTTCGTCAAAACATCAGCCGAAGTTGGTTGCGCTTGGGGATTGTTCTGTTGGTGACCATGCTCATCGGGTGCGGCTATCCGTTACCGCGCCCCACGGACGCTCCCCGACCCCCCATGGATGCCGAACAACAGCTCTACCTGGAGGCCGACCGGCTTTGGCGCCAGGGGGTGCTCGACCAGGCCATGACGCACTTCAGCCGTTACCTTGCTCACTATCCCGGGGGACGCAATGCCGCTGAGGCGTTGCAACGACTCGGCGATATCTACCACCGCATGGGCGAACGCGATCCTGCCCGGGCTTTCTACATGCGGGTGATCGAGCGGTTTCCCCAAACACCGGCGGCAGATGAGGCGCGCCTGGCGCTGATCGATTTGCTCATCGAGGATGGCCGTTCCGAGGAAGCCATGGCAATGGCCGATGATTTGCTGTCCGGCGCATCCGATCCCGAGGTGCGCGAGGCGCTCTGGCGGCGTTTGTTGGAACTGCATGCCGCCGCTGACGACTCGGTGCGCGTTGCCTGGTATGCATCCTTGCTGGGCAGGGAAGGGCCGGTGGAAGAGCGCGAACGTTGGGCGGAGCAGCTTCGGCAAGCCATTGCGCGGCTCGACATCGGTGAGATCGAGTGGCTGTGGGATCGTGTGGACGATCGGGGTGCGCGCGGTGATATGATGTACCGATACGGGGTGCTTCAAACGCTGGCCGAGAACGATGACGTGGCCTTGGAGGTGCTCGTTGCATTTCGCCGCAGCAACCCCGATCATCCTGACGCAACGGATGCGGCGGCCTTGGTCGATACCCTGACCCAACGATTGTCCTTTTCGCCCCTGACCTTAGGCTGTTTATTGCCGCTGAGTGGCTCCCACGAATCGTTCGGGCTACGGGTGCTGCAAGCGATCGAAATGGCGCTGAACACGGTCCGGGAGGGGGAGGCGCGGCTGCCGATCCGGCTGGTCGTGGAAGATACGGCTTCCAGTGACGAGGGGGCGGTGAAAGGGGTGCGTGCCCTGGCCAAGGCAGGCGTGGGTGCCATCATCGGTCCCATCATTACCGCTCCGGCCGCCGCCCTTGAGGCGCAGCGCTTGAAGATCCCCATGGTGGCCTTCACCCAGCGCCCCGAGATCACCGACGTGGGCGATTACATCTTTCGTCACTTCATCACCCCTCAAAACCAGGTGAAGACACTGGTAGAGTATTTCATTACCGGCCTGGGGATGCGCCGGTTCGCTATCTTATACCCTGAAGAGGCGTACGGCAGAACCTTCATGCATCTTTTTTGGGATGAGGCGGCACGTCAGGGGGGGGCGTTGTGGCGGTGGTACCGTACGATTCCGACCAAACCGACTTTGCAACCACCATCGGCCGTCTTGTGGGACCCGACCATTCCGTGCCGACGGATTTACAAGCCCGCTCCAGGATTCAGCTGCCTGAGCAGCGTCGCAATTGGGGTGTGCGGAGCCGGGAAGGTGGTTCCGGGTACCCGGTGACCGATATCGCCGTTCGTTTGTCCGGTCTGTTTCATGAGGGCAGAGAGGTGAAAACGGACGATGTGCCCTTGCCGCCGTTCGATGTGCTTTTTATTCCTGATGGGCCCCGCGCCACCGGGCTCATCCTGCCACAATTGGCCTACCACGATGTGACGGATATCGTTCTGGCGGGCACCAATTTGTGGCACTCTCCGCAGTTGCTGGAGATGGCCCGTGAATTTGCCCAGAATGCCATTGTCGTGGACGGCTTTTTCAAGGAGAGTCAATTGGAGGTGGTTCGCCGATTCGTGGATGGTTATCGGGAGCTATATGCCATCGAGCCGGGATTGGTGGAGGCCTTCGCCTATGACACCGCACGGATGCTGTTCGATTTGGTCGACCAACCGGAACTGCGCTTGCGTACCGAATTGCGCGATGCTCTGCAACAGGTGGTATTCGCCAACGGCGTGACCGGCACAACCCTGTTCGACCACCGTGGTGAAGCGCTCAAGACACTCAGTTTGCTACGCATACAGGGTAACCGGTTTGCTGAAATCGAACCGCAATGAACCCCTACTATTTGGCATACAACCTGTTCGGCGCCGGTATCGGTGCCGTCCTGCGGCCGCTCTTATGGTTGTACGCCCGGCGCGATGGTCACCAGGGCGAACGCTACCGGCAGCGGTTCGGGCACTACACCCAGGCGTTGCCAATTGGAGGGGCCTGCCATCCGCGGATCTGGCTGCATGCCGTCTCCGTGGGTGAGGTGGGTGTGGCGACTGCCATCGCCGGTGAGTTGAGGGCGCTGCTGCCCCATTGCCATATGGTCCTGTCCACTACCACCCTGCAGGGACTGGCCCGGGCCAAGGCACAACTGGACGCGGACACCCACTGTTTCTATGCGCCCCTTGACCTCTTGGGGCCGACCCGCAAGGCGATACGAATGGTACGGCCGGATGTACTGGCGCTGCTGGAAACCGAAATATGGCCCAACCTGATCGTTTCCGCCAGGCGTTCCGGCGCGCGAACGGCCATTCTCAACGGTCGCATTTCGGTGCGTGCCATCCACCGCTATCGCAAGATTCAACCCTTGATGGCGCATGTGCTGGGTCATATCGATTGCTTCAGCATGATATCTTCGGCGGATGCCCAGCGTATTGAATCCCTCGGGGCGGCGAAAAACCGGGTGCTGGTCAACGGCAATGCCAAGTTCGACAGCCCGGATCCCAAACCGGACGGTGATCGGATTCGTCAATGGGCACTGCGTCTTTACGGTTTGCAGGAAGATACACCGGTCTTCGTGGCCGGTAGCACCCGCAATCCCGAGGAGCGGACCTTGCTCGAGGCGTTTATCCAAATGCGCCGCCTGTTTCCCCAGTTGGTTCTGGTGATTGCACCCCGTCATATCCACCGCGTGGCACAGGTGGCACAATGGGTGCGGGAAAAGGGCTTGGCGTGCCAGCGGCGCAGCACCTTGGCGCGTGAAAGCCGATCGGCCCCGGTGGTGCTATTGGATACCATCGGGGAGCTTTCGGCCACCTACAGCGTGGCCCGTTTCGTTTTTTGCGGGGGAAGCCTGGTGCCCAAGGGAGGGCAGAATTTGTTGGAACCGGCCCTTTGGGGAAAACCGGTCATGTATGGCGATTCCATGGAAGACTTTGCCGATGCCCGTGCCCTGATCCAGCGCGCCGGTGGCGGTTTCACCGTCCACAACGCCGAGCAGATGGCGGCACTGGCCGTGCGCTGGCTGCAAAATCCGGAGAGCGCCCTGGCGGCCGGCCAAGCCGCGCGCCAGGCCATACAGGTCCATCGGGGCGCCGCCCGCCAACACGCCGCTGTTATCGCGCGCTTACTGCAAAATTGATGCTCTCGAAGAATCCCTTGCAACGCTTCTGTCAAAAACCTTCGTGCTCAGGGCTCGCACAAGAATAACTTCGAACTTATTTTTGCACGAACCCTAGTGCCGTGGCCGGCGATGCGCTTGAAATGTTCGTTGGGGTGCAGCCGGTTTATTTTGGGTTTTTCATTGGCACCTGACCGGTGGTCTCCATCACCGCAGACCATAGCTCCCCGGTGGGAGAGACCTGCTTGCGTCGGCTGGTCGCCGCCTCCATCGGGATGTGCACGAAGTGGTTGTTCCAGCGACCGATCACCACCTTGGTTTTTCCGGTCATGCCGGCATGGACGGCGTTTCGTCCCAGAAAGCCGCAAAACACACTGTCATTGGCATTGGCCGGCAGGCTTCGAATCATGTAGCTGGGGTCGATATACTTGATGTTGACCTCCATGTTTTTGGACTTGAGAAAGTTGGCCATGGTATTTTTAAGAAAAATACCAATGTCATTGAGGCGGATGTTGCCCGATTCATCCGTCTCTCCGGTGGCGTTCTCGAAGAACTTCTGACCGGCCCCTTCCGCCACGACGATGACTGCGTGGCCGCGGTGGGTCAATCGTTTTTCAAGAGCGGCCAGGAAACCATTGGGGCCATCGAGGTCGAAATCCACTTCAGGGATCAGCACGAAGTTCACATCCTGCTGGGCCAGCGCCGCCGTGGCGGCAATAAATCCTGAGTGCCGGCCCATGAGCTTGATCAAACCGATGCCGTTGGGGTAGCCCGCCGCTTCGTTATGGGCGCCGATGATGGCCTGGGTCGAGACATCCACGGCTGTTTCGAATCCGAAAGAGCGGGATATCATGTAGATGTCGTTGTCGATCGTCTTTGGGATGCCCACCACACTGATCTTCAGTTTGCGTTTGAGGATCTCGTCAGCAATGGCGACAGCGGCTCGCAATGTGCCGTCCCCGCCGATCATGAACAGAATCCCGATGTTCATCCGTTCCAGGCAGTCCACGATCTCGCCGATTTCCTGGGGACCGCGGGAGGATCCCAGTATCGACCCCCCCCGGTCGAGAATACCGGCTACCGCGGCCGCATCCAGATCCATCACATCGTGACCATATTTGGGAATGAAACCCTGCAAGCCGTAGCGCATGCCGTAAATGGTGCGCACGCCATAGTGGTGGTAAAGCTCCAGAACGATGGAGCGGATGATGTCGTTGAGCCCCGGGCAGAGTCCGCCGCAAGTGACCAGGGCACACCGCAGTTTGCTGGGATCGAAATAGATTTTCCTGCGGGGCCCGGCCAGTTCGAATGTGGGGAGGGGGCCTTTTTTCTTCAGATCGGCTTCAATTTCATCCAGGTGGATGTTGACCAGCACGCGATCCTTATCCTCAATAAAGGATTGATGACTGGTGCCGTCCCCGTTGATAAGCGGGGAGATCACGCTGGCCTTACCGATATCTTTGATGCTGGTGTCGGTCACTTCAATATGATGCATTACAAAAACTCCTCTAAATAGGATACCTGTGTGACAAATGTCAGAAAGGTAAGCATGAAAAGCCCAACGGCTCACCTGCCGTTGAATTTAAATTCACCCTTACCCAATATATCGTGCAAATGCAGAATACCCTTAACTATTTTGTGGTCATCCGTGATGGGCAAAGCCGTGATTTGGTGTTGTTCCATGATGTTGAGGGCATCGTAGGCAGGTGTTTCCGGGTGGGTATGCAGGGGAGTGGTGCTCATCAACTGGTCCACAGTCATCGTCTCCAGCGGATTTTTCTGGGCCAACGCCCGGCGGATATCGCCATCGGTAATAATACCGGCCAATCCATTGTCAACAGGATCCAACACCAGTAGCACCCCCAGGCTGTGGCGGTTCATTTCCTGGATGGCGGCGGCCATGAGGGTGCCCGTAGGCACCGACGGCACGGCGTGGCCGGTGAGCATGATGTCGCCCACACTGCGTGCCAGGCGATGGCCCAAGGCGCCTCCCGGGTGAAACCGTTTGAAATCGTCGGTTTTGAAGTGCTTGCGGTTGACCAGGACCACTGCCAATGCATCGCCCATGGCCAGCATGGCCGTGGTGGAACTGGTCGGCGCCAGACCCAGCGGGCAGGCTTCACGCGTTACACCCACATCGATCACCAGGTCACTGTGCCTGGCAAGCGTGGAATCGTGGTGGCCGGTAAATGCGATAATCGGACAGCCCACCGTTTGAATGCGGGGCAGCAGGATATTCAGCTCGTCGGTCTCACCACTCGAGGAGAGGGCAATGAAAACATCTTCCGGGCAGACCATGCCCAGATCGCCGTGCATGGCCTCCACCGGGTGCAGAAAAAGGGATCGGGTGCCGGTACTGTTCAGGGTCGCCACAATTTTGCGCGCGATGATGCCGGACTTTCCGATGCCGCCGATGATCACGCGTCCCGTGCAATCGCAAATCATATTGACCAGTTGGGCGAAGCGATGGTCGAGCCGGTGGCTCATTTGAAGGATGCTGTCGGCTTCCAGCCGCAATAC
>JAGTVD010000066.1 GCA_018224505.1 Desulfatitalea sp.
GGGTGTCATCGGCCGTTGGTCCCTGGGTTGGCCGGCGAATCAGATCGAGCAGTTTTTCCGTGGATTGAATTTCATCCGGCTTGGCCAACACAGCTCTCCTCGGCATGTCAACGAAATTTTGGGATCGGATCAACGTGATCGCGTGGCAACCCGCTTGCTTGAACCCTTCGCGGGTGTGGCTTTCCACCGCGATGCGATATCCGGCGCACCCGAACACCTTGTGCGCCGCCGGCGCCATTTGCATCACAGCGCCGACGCGTTCAGGGTTCGTCTCCGGTTCGCTTTGGCACCATACGATTGGGTGCGGGAACGTTTCTCAAAGGGTTCGCAATAGTTTACCTTTCGCTCTAAAAGGGCCGATTTGTCAAGAGATAACAGTTTTCGAAGCAGGGTGATTGCATTTGCGCCAATGAATTGGCGCGGCGGGCCGTTGTGGTCGTCAAGCCGGTGCTCCCGGTAGCGGGGGTGTGTCGCTGCACGCAACGGGGTTCAAGTGACGCTAAGGGGTGTGCCAATGGTTGTGGAAGCCGTTCCAGAAAGAATGATGCGGGTATCTATTGAAAAAGGGCATCCGACCGTGTAACTATCCCCCTGATGTCTTGGGGGCCTGCCGCCTGGCATGCAACGATCGGAACACACGGCTTTCTTATGAAAAAGTTCAAATTCGAGAACCGGCATTCGGTGGTAACCGATCACATGGTGTTGATTGGCTTCGGCTTGGCGGCGATTTATTGGTTGCTCGATTCGTTCCTCTCCCTTTTCCTCTCCTATGATAATTTTCTGGAAAAGATGACCGGCCTGGACTTGTCCAATGTGTGGGGGCGCATCATCGTGCTGTGCCTGTTTGTTATTTTCGGCAGCCATGCCCAATTCACCATGAATGAGCGTCGGAAAACCGCACGCCGGATGGAACGCGATGCAGCCACCCGCGAACGGTTCCGGCGGCTGCTGTCGCCCGATCTGGCGGAATTGGTGGTCACCGGGGAACTGTCCGTCCAGCAGGGCGGTGAAAGCCGTGTGGTGACGGTCATGTTCGCCGACATTCGGGGTTTTACCGCCCTCAGTCGGGATGCCGAGGCCGCCGATATTCTGCGCATGCTCAATGCTTATTATGAAATCGTCGTGGAGATCGTCTTTCGTCACGAGGGGACAGTGGACAAGTTCATCGGTGATGGTATCATGGTGATCTGGGGCGCCCCCCTGGCCCATGACAATGATCCCCAACGGGCCGTGCGCGCCGCTCTGGACATCCAGCGGGCCCTGGAGGCTTTCAACTTCGATCAGGCCGCCGCAGGCAAAGCGCCCATCCAGGTGGGCGTCGGCATCAACACCGGGCCGGTGGTGGCCGGCTACCTGGGATCCAGCCGCACCATGAGCTACTCGGTGATCGGCGATACGGTCAACCAGGCATCGCGCCTGTGCGGGGCGGCTCTGCCGGGCGAGATACTGCTCTCCGAATATACCCACCACCTTGTCCAGGAGCAGTTCATGACCCGTCCGCGCGAACCGCTTCACGCCAAGGGGCTGAAGGAAACCATCAAAGCCTATAGTGTGGTGTCGGATCGCATCCATCACAAGGACATGGACAAAGACAGCGTGCAACGAATATGAGAGTCGGCATCGGATATGATATTCACCGGTTGGTCGCCGGGCGGCCATTGGTGTTGGGCGGCGTGACGATTCCATTCGAAAAGGGCCTTCTGGGTCATTCGGACGCCGATGTGCTCGTGCATGCGGCGTGCGATGCCCTTCTGGGCGCGGCGGGACTAGGCGACATCGGCCGCTGGTTTCCCGATACGGATCCCCGTTACAAAAATGTTTACAGCATCACGCTCCTTCGGGAGTGCCGACGGATGATCGGTGAACAGGGCTATACGCTGGTCAATATGGATGCCACGGTTTTTGCCGAGGCGCCCCGCCTGGCGAACCATCACGAGGGCATGCGGCGCACCATGGCGGCCGCCCTGGAGACCGATGAGGGGCGTATCAACATCAAGGCCACCACCACCGAGGGATTGGGGCAGGTGGGGGCCGGCGAGGGGATGGCCGCCATGTGCGTGGTGCTGCTCGAGGACGCGCGCCTTTGAAACGTATCACTTCCCCCGCTTGATCCGCCTCCAACCCGAACCCACGACCGTTCAACGAGAATCGCCGGGAGTTTCAGCGCAAAGCATGCAATCGTTCAAGCTGGTGTCGGAATTCACGCCCCGGGGGGATCAGCCCGAGGCCATCCAAAAGCTGTGCCAAGGACTGCAACAGGGCCGCAAGGATCAGGTGCTTCTCGGCGTCACCGGTTCCGGCAAGACCTTTACCATGGCCAATGTCATTGCCGCGGTGAACCGCCCGACCCTGGTCATCGCCCCCAACAAAACCCTGGCGGCTCAACTCTACCACGAGTTCAAACAACTGTTCCCCCACAACGCCGTGGAGTTCTTCGTCAGTTATTACGACTACTACCAGCCCGAGGCCTACATCCCCACATCCGACACCTATATCCAGAAGGACTCCTCCATCAACGACCTGATCGATAAAATGCGCCACTCGGCCACCCGCTCGGTGTTGTCCCGGCGGGATGTACTGGTGGTGGCCAGCGTATCATGCATTTTCGGTCTGGGTGCGCCCGAAGACTACCTGGCCATGCGTGTGGACCTGCGCACCGACATGGCACTGTCCAGGGAACAATTGCTGCGGGACCTGGTGGCCATGCAGTACCAGCGCAACGACATGGATTTTCACCGGGGTACCTTCCGTGTGCGCGGCGACCGGGTGGAAATCTTTCCCGCTTACGAAGAGGACAAGGCCCTGCGCATCGATTTTTTCGGCGACAACATAGAAGTCATTCAGGAAATCGACCCGCTGCGGGGGGTTGCCCTGGCGACCGCGGACGAGGCCACGGTTTTCCCCGCCAGTCATTACGTGACGTCCAAGCAGACCCTCAAACGGGCGATGGCGGCCATCCTGGAGGAACTCAAGGAGCGGGTGAACCACTTCCGGGACACCAACAAGCTGATCGAGGCCCAACGGGTGGAGGAGCGCACCCGATTCGACCTGGAGATGATCCAGGAATTGGGCTATTGCAACGGAATCGAGAACTATTCGCGCCACTTGACCGGCCGCCAAGCCGGCGACCCGTCGCCCACCTTGCTGGACTACTTTCCCAAGGATTACCTGATGTTCGTGGACGAGAGCCACATCGCCGTCCCCCAGTTGGGGGCCATGTACAAGGGGGACCGCTCCCGCAAGGAGA
>JAGTVD010000067.1 GCA_018224505.1 Desulfatitalea sp.
CAGCCGCCCTACGACCTGCCCGCGGAAAAGACCAAAAGCACCATCAAGACCAGTTCCACCAAACATGGCCAGGGCAACTTCAATGAAATCCGCTTCGAGGATCTGACCGGTTCCGAGGAGTTGTTCACCCACGCGGCCAAGGATCAAAACGCGATCGTGCAAAACGACATGTCCACCCAAGTCAAAAACAACCAGCGCATCGAGGTGCACAACAACCGCGCGCTGACCGTGATCGACGGCAACGAGCAGATCACCATCCAAAGCGGCGGGCGCAAGGTGTCGGTCCAAGCCAACGAAACGCACACCAACGCCGCTGATTTTACCCAGAAGGTGTCGGGCAACTTCAAACTCAAGGTTAACGGCAACCTCTCCATTGACGCCTCGGGCCTGGTCACCATCAACGGGGCAAAAATCATTCTCAATGGGTAGGCCGGGGCAGCTGATCCGCCACCATTTTTGGCATGATAGGAGGTGCACCCGGTAGCGGGGGTGGGGCGCTGCGTCCGCAATGGGGGTTTAGTGACGCTTGGGGTACATGCCATCACCCTGGGTGTTACCCCTAAACCTCTTTGACACCCTACCAGTGGGGTGTTATATTCCGTGCCTGGGCAAATGGGTTTCATGGAAAATCGCAGGAAAAGCCGATGACAAAAATCATAGCACTCGATGACAAACTCAAGCTGACGGCTGAAAAAAAGGCCTCGCTGCTGCGCAAGAAGAAGATCATGGAAGTGCGCAAGGTCTTCCAATGCACCCATTGTCACGCCAAATGCGAGCGCTGCGGGATCGCCTTGGGCATGGAGCCGGCCGGGGAGAGCAATCATCCCAAAACGCCCTATCATTTTTGCAACAGCTGTGCCGAAGAGTATGTCGATTACGTCAACCGGCTGCAGGGCAAGGGCAATCCCGATGCCTTCTGGCACAATCACCATTGGATGAAAGTGTGGCAGACGTGGATTGAATACCAAGGGGCCACGGACCAGTTTTTACGCTCCAAAGAGTTCCGGCGGTTATTGGACGAGCTGGGACCTGAAGATCTGAAATGCGATTAGCCACGGCATTGTCGGCAACAGCCGGCCCAGCCGAACCGTTCAAAGGAAGTCTTACGTAGGAGGCGCAAATGTTTGGTATCGGCATTCCCGAGCTGATCATCATCCTGGTCATCATTCTCATTATTTTCGGCGCAGGCAAACTTCCCGAGATCGGTGGCGGGTTGGGCAAGGCCATCCGCAATTTCCGCGACGCCGGCAAGGAGGAGCCCAAGGGTCCGGATAAAATCGAAGAAGACAAGAAATAGGTTTGATGAGCGATATCCCTACGATCCGATTGACCCAGACCGTTGCGGGTGCCGGTTGAGCGTCCAAACTGGCTCCGGGGGACCTGGAGCAGGCACTGTGCGGTCTTGATTTTCCAACCGACGCCAACGTGCTGGTGGGACTGGGACGGGCGGATGATGCCGGGGTGTACCGGGTTTCCGACACGCTGGCGCTGATCCAGACGGTTGATTTTTTCACGCCCATCGTGGACGATCCATACTGGTTCGGGCAGATCGCCGCGGCCAATGCGCTCAGTGATGTGTATGCCATGGGGGGGATCCCGAAAACCGCCTTGAATCTCGTCGCCTTTCCCGGCAAATCCATGGACCTCGGGGTCCTGAGACAGATCATCCAGGGTGGCATCGACAAGCTGCGGGAAGCGGGTGTGGTGCTGATCGGCGGCCACAGCGTGGAAGACAGTGAGATCAAATATGGCCTCGCCGTTACCGGTTATGTCCATCCCGGCAAGATTCGAACCAAAGGCGGGCTGCACGCCGGCGATCGGTTGGTACTGACCAAACCGCTGGGCACCGGCATCGTCAACACGGCCATCAAGGCCGGATTGGCCGATCCCCGCACCGTGGATCAGGTGACTCGTTTGATGGCCGCGTTGAATCGCGCAGCGGCCGATGTGATGTCCGGCTACAGGGTGCACGCCTGCACCGACATCACCGGTTTCGGGTTCATCGGTCATTTGGCGGAGATGGTCGCCCGAACCGAGATCGGCGTCCGCATCGATGCCGGCCGGGTGCCGATTCTGCCCGAAGCGTTGACCTTTGCCGCCATGGGGTTGATCCCCGCAGGCGCCTACAAAAACCGCGCATTCCGGGAAGAGATGGTGCGCATCGCCCCCGGCGTGGACCGCGCCGTCGCGGATGTGCTTTACGACCCGCAAACTTCGGGCGGCCTGCTGATCGGCGTGCATCCATCCGACGCCGAAGCACTGGCCGCCGCCTTGGCCGACAATGGCGTCGATGCCGCCGCCATTGTCGGTGAGGTGGTGGCGCAACCACGAGGACAAATAGATATCGTGTGAGCGGGGACGCTCGCACACCGGGACGCGAAACACCGCCTCCTCCGATATCCGCTGCGTTTGCCCCAAAAGGAACCGTATGAAAGAAATCGATGCCCGCGGCTTGTCTTGTCCGGCGCCGGTCTTGCAGACCAAGGCGGCCATTGAAAGAGAGGGGGTGGAGAGCCTTCTGGTGGTTGTAGACAACGCGGCCGCACAGCAGAATGTGCAGCGTTTCATGGAATCCAAAGGATACATGACCACGCTGGCACAGGAGGGTCCGGATTATCGCATCACAGGCCGGGCAGCGGCCCCTGGCGCCAAAACGCCGGTTTCGGCCCCTGCCCCGGTTCGGGAGGCTCCCCGATCGGAGCATCAGAAAATCGTGATTCTTTGCGCCACCGACCGCCTCGGTTACGGCGATGACGCCTTGGGCCAAAAGCTGATGATCAACTTCATCAAAACCCTCAAAGAGATGGGACCGGATTTGTGGCAGCTGGTTTTCGTCAACAACGGCGTCAAACTGGCCATCGACGGCTCGCCGGTGCTCGATGACCTGAAGGCCTATGAAAAGGAAGGGTTGACGATCCTGGTCTGCGGCACCTGCCTCGACCATTTCGACCTGCTGGACCGCAAACAAGTCGGCACCACCACCAACATGCTCGACATCGTCACCGCCATGCAGTTGGCGGACAAGACGATCACCATCTAACGCCTTTCAGGCGCCTAACCCCATTCAGACTGCCTTGTTAACCGCGGCCGTGATCACTGCGATCGCGCGATCGATATCGTCGGCGGTGGTCATGCGGCCCACGGAGAACCGCAAGGTGCCCTTGGCCCAATGGACGGGCACCTGCATGGCTTCGAGTACATGCGAGAGGGTCACGCTGTCGGCGTGGCAGGCGGCGCCGGCGGAGGCGGCCACCTCCAGCCCGATCTCCTCGAGCAGCCGGTTGGCCTCCTGGTTTTCGAAGGCCAGGCTGAGGGTATTGGGCAGCCGATGGTCCGGATGGCCGTTGAGCCGCATGTTGGGGATCCGGGCGGCGAGGCCTTGGTGCAGGCGATCGCGCATCCGTTGCAGATGGTCCATGTGGGCGTCCGGATCCCGGGCGGCCACTTCGCAGGCCTGACCGAACCCGACGATCTCCAGGACATTTTCAGTGCCGGCCCGCCACCCCTTTTCCTGCCCGGCACCGTGACAGAACTTTTCGGGGAACCGATCGGTACGGACGAACAGCGCCCCGATGCCTTTGGGGGCGTAAATTTTGTGTCCGGCCAGCGAAAGCAGGTCAACATCCAGCGCCTGGACATCCACGGGGATCTTCCCCGCGGATTGGGCCGCATCGGTGTGCAAAACGATATCGTGCCGGCGGGCGATAGCGGCAATGGCGGCGATGGGCTGAATCGTGCCCACTTCATTGTTGGCGTGCATCACAGTGATCAGTATGGTGTCGGAACGAATCGTCCCTTCCAATACACCCGGATCCACCATGCCCTGCCTGTCCACGGGTATTACGGTGGATTCGAACCCTTCATGGTCCACCAGATAACGACACACCTCCAGCACCGCGGGATGCTCGAAAGCGGTGGTGA
>JAGTVD010000068.1 GCA_018224505.1 Desulfatitalea sp.
ACCGGCGTTTCCCCCAGCACCGCCTCGGTCAGTTCGTCGGAGAACATGGTGGCGGCATCGATGAGTCGTTCACGGTAGTCGTCGGCCATCTCCCGCAGTTCGGCGGGGATTTCCTCCGTTTCGATGATCTCGCCGTTGTCGCCGCGAAAATACATCGCCTTCATGTGGACCAGGTCCACCAGTCCCTTATGGTCGGCCTCGAGACCGATGGGAATCTGCATGGCCACGGCGTTGTGAGCGAGTTTGGTTTTGAGCTGCTCGATCACCCGGAAAGGGTTGGCGCCGCTGCGATCGCATTTGTTCACAAAAGCGATGCACGGCACATTGTAACGCTTCATCTGGAGATCCACGGTGATCGATTGGGACTGCACGCCACCCACCGAACACAGCACCAGAATGGCGCCGTCCAACACCCGCAATGAACGTTCCACTTCAATGGTGAAATCCACATGGCCGGGCGTATCAATGATGTTGATGTCATGCCCCTTCCACTGGCAGTAGGTGGCGGCCGAGGCAATGGTGATGCCGCGCTCGCGTTCCAACTCCATGGAGTCCATGGTGGCGCCGACGCCATCCTTGCCTTTGACATCATGGATGGCATGGATGCGCTGGGTATAAAAGAGCACCCGTTCGGTCAAAGTGGTTTTGCCCGAATCGATATGGGCGCTGATGCCGATGTTGCGTAAATGGTGGGTGTTAGTGTTCATTTCCTGCATTCCTTATAAACCATTGTTAACGTTCTATAAAAATCCATCCATGCCCTATTTCGGCCCTGCTCGTGGCGTCAAAGGGGTTGCTGCTTTTCCACCCGCGTTAAATCGATGGTTACCAGGGGAGAAGGGCCAGCTTATAGGTTCCAACGGAGAAAGAAAAACCCTCATTCGGGGGTTGCCAAATGAGGGGTGTCTTAATTGATTAACAGTTCTATTAGAGCTGCTGGGTATGCTTTGTCAACAGATAATCGGCTTGGCGCCAAAATAAACGGTGGCCTGTAGCGTGCAGCGATTGCTAAGGTGAAAAAACGTGATGCCGAGGAATTCCATTTTTCAAATTAAAATAGTCTCTTAAGATGATTGTGTGATCGAATGCAAGTGGTTCCGGCAGATTTGCCTGGGTGAAAACAGAAGCCGTTTTGGCGTCGTCGGCGCCTCTGGGAACACCGCTGGCCGTGGCGATAAAGACCGTGGACACGGTGTGGTGACGTGGGTCCCGTCGGGGATCCGAGTAAGTGTGCATCTGCTCGACCAGCGTCACCACCAGCGAGGTCTCTTCTTCCGCCTCCCGGATAGCCGCCTGCTCCAGGGTTTCACCGTAATCCACAAAACCGCCCGGCAACGCCCAGCCATGCGGTGGATTCTTTCTTTCGATCAACACAATACCGCCGTTGCATTCGATGATGATATCCACGGTCAGCAGGGGGTTTCGGAAGGTCATTGTGGGCCTCGCTCTATTGTCCGCTTGACTAAAGCGTCGATCTCGGTTTGAATAAAGACTTTATTTTAGAAACACCATGAGCAGCGCGTCGCGCCGCAAAGGAGTGGGGTATGGATATCCGCGAACATTGTCCGGGCAAGGTGGTCTCTGCCCAGGAAGCGCTTTCCAAAATCAAAAACGGCAGCCGTATCTTTATCGGTACCGGTTGTGGGGAACCACAGCATTTGATTCGTACCATGGTGAAGAACCCCATCATTCAGGATGCGGTGATCTACCAGATGCTTTCCTTCACGCTATCGAAGTATGTGGATGATCCCGATTTTCTGAAGCGATTTGCCTTGAAGCTCTTTTTTATCAGTACCAGCATGCGCAAGGCGGCTTTTGAGGGCAAGATCGACTACCTGCCCGCCTATCTATCCCAAATTCCCAACATGTTCAAGAGCCAGCGGATCGGGTTGGATGTGGCCCTGGTACAGGTCAGTCCACCGGATCGATTCGGCTATTGCAGCCTGGGGGTGTCCGTGGACATCACCCGCGCCGGCCTGGATTCTGCGCGCATGGTGATCGCCCAGGTCAACCCGCTTACGCCGCGCACACTGGGGGATTCCATCGTTCACGTGGACGAGATCGACTATTTTGTACCGTTCGAGGAGCCCCTGGTGGAGGTGATTCCCCTGATCAAAAACCAGGAGGTGGCTACCCGCATTGGCTATTATGTGAGCCAGCTCGTGGAGGATGGGTCGACCCTCCAGATCGGTTTCGGCCATCTTCCCAATGCGATCCTGTCGCACTTGATGGATAAAAAGGATTTGGGGGTGCACACCCAGGTGATCACCGACGCTTTCATTCCCCTTTTGGAAAACAAGGTGATTACCAACCATAAAAAAAGTCTGCTGCCCGGACGCGTGGTGGCCTCTCTTTGCATGGGATCGGAAAGTCTCTATCGCTACGTGGACGACAACCCGCGATTCTACCTGCGTTCATCCGATTTTGTGAACGATCCTACGGTGATTGCCCGCAACGACAATCTGATCTCCATCTCATCGGCCCTGGAGGTGGATCTCACCGGGCAGGTCTGCACGGACTCCATGGGCTACCTGTTTTATAGTGGTATTGGTGACCAGGTCGATTTTTTGCGCGGCAGTTCCATGTCCATGGGCGGCTTCTCCATCATTGCATTGCCATCCACCGCGCAGAAAGGGCGGGTGTCACGTATTGTACCCAGCTTGAGCGAGGGCGCGGGCGTGGCGACCACTCGCGGTGACGTCAACTTTGTGGTCACT
>JAGTVD010000069.1 GCA_018224505.1 Desulfatitalea sp.
GCAGACCTGGACAGGGGGTTAGGGTAATCGCATCTCTTCTTTATGCGCGTCCTGTTTCATGTTAGAAATCCAAATGCCACAACAATCGAGCTGGGTGATTGCGGGGCAAACATAAAGGAAGGGTGTGGTGGAATATGGCGCAGGAAGGATCAGGCTCAGTGATGATCGAGGTTGGGGCAGGGGAGTTGCTCGACAAGATTACCATTTTGGAGATCAAGCTTGAACGGATAGGTGATCCGGTGAAATTACGCAATGTCGGCCACGAGCTGGATGCGTTGCGCGACGCCCGGCAGCGAAGTTTGCCGTCGTTGGTCGCTCTTGACCGGTTGGCGTCGGCTTTGCGCGGTGTCAATGAAGCCCTTTGGGTAATCGAGGACGATATCCGCGCTTGTGAAGCCGCCAAGGATTTCGGTCCGCGCTTCATTGAACTGGCCCGGTCGGTCTACCAACAGAACGACCGGCGGGCCGAGCTCAAAAAAGAGATCAACATCCTGTGCGGGTCACGCATCATCGAGGAAAAATCATACGAACGGTATTAGTGATCTGCGATCGGAATTATGTCTTCATTCCGATGGTATCCACCCCCGAAAAGCGCGGCTCGTGCAACGGAATGAGAATATCCGCCATCTGCTTGATTTTCAGCAGGATGTCATAGGCATCATATGCGTTGACGTGTGTCCCCGGTGGGATGACCTCCATCTCCATGGCGGTAACCTCCCTGGGCGGGTGGAAGTTTTCATCGATGACGCAGAAGCCGGTGATAATCGCCTTGCCTTGGGGGGTGTCCACCACCACTGAAAGGCCCCCCGGCGTGTGGGCCGGGGTGTGCAGGACCGAAATTCCCGGGCAAATTTCCGAATCACCGGTCAGGGTCCGGATTTGTCCATTTTCCTCGATGTCCAGGATATAGTCTTCGAGGTAACGGAAGTCCAATGGGTGCGGATTGTGAATGTGTGTCAGTTCCGCTTCGTGAACGTAGAAGGCGGCCCGTGTGCACTTGTAATCGTTTTCACAATGGTCGTTGTGCAGGTGGGTGTGGATGACCACATCGATCGCCTCCGGCGTCAAACCCCATCTTGTGAGCCCCTCCTCAAAGGTGTAAATTTTGCCCCCGATGGCCGCTTCCCGATCCGGGGATTGGATGGGGTGCATTTCGCCGGTGTCTACCAGGATTTTCCGGTCTCCACCTTCCAGGTACCAGCAATAGATGGGGATGGTGTAAGGACGGCCGAGGCCGTGTTGATAGGTCATCATCCCCTGGTCGAAAATTTTGGTGCCCATTACGATGGGATGGATGAGATATGTAGGCATGTGTCACCTCTCGGGGGAGGGTGGAAAGGTCGATCCCACCTTTTTACTTGCAAACGTAGCGTTGCCGCTGGACGGATGGCTTCGTTCCTTGCCATAGGCACTTTGGCGGAACACTGTTCGCCTCTTAGCACAAGTGGTCGGGAAGCGCAAAAACCAGGAACAATCGCCACCCATATTTATGAACCGGCGTGAGAGAGTTGGTGAGGCGGCCAGTATGAAAAAAACAATTGATCATTGTGCGGTTCAGCAGCTAAAAGTGGGTTGGAGCGTGTAACCATGAACTATCTGGCCCATTTCTATTTGGCTGATGCCAACGGAGATTCGCTGATCGGGCAGTTGTTGGGCGATTTTGTCAAAGGCAGTCCCGACCGCCGCTATGGTGCCGAGATTCGAGCGGCAATCCGGTTTCATCGCCGGATGGACACCTTTACCGATCACCATCCGGTCGTCCGGACCAGCCGCAGGCGATTCAGCCCCCAGCGGCGGCGTTTCGCCGGTGTAATGGTGGATCTGTGTCATGACCATTTTCTGGCACGGCACTGGCATCGATTCAGCAACGAACATCTGGGGGCCTTCACCCGGCGGGTGTATGCCGAGTTGAAGCGTACGGCGGGGATCCCACTGCCTGAACGCCTGGGTCAGGTGCTGTCCCATATGATTGCCAATGACTGGTTGGGTCAATATCGGCATCTGGAGCGGGTGGGCTACGCGCTGGACCGTATCGCCGGCCGATTGACAAGGGGCGAGTGTTTTATGGGAAGTGTTGTTGAAATCAAAAGCCATTATGCAATGCTGGAAAACGATTTTGAGCGCTTTTTCCCGGACATGATCTCTTTTGCACGGGATTATCGAGAGAACCAATGCGAAGCAGAAAGGACATCCGATGGCAATGTACACCTACACAGTGGACGACAATGTGGCGATCCTGACCATGAACAACGGGGAGAATCGATTTAATTTCGAATCCTTGCGCGCCTTTAGTGCGGTTTTGGACGAGATCGAACAACAAACAGCGGTCAACGCCTTGGTGGTCACCAGTGCCCATGACAAGATCTGGTGCAACGGCATTGACCTGGATTGGCTGTTGCCGGCAGTTCAAAAAGAGGGCGAAGGGCTGATGGACCGCTTCCGTGCTGAAATGTTCGGGCTGTTCCGGCGCCTGGTCACCTTTCCCATGCCCACCGTTGCGGCGCTCAATGGGCATGCCTTCGCCGGCGGGGCTTTTCTCTCCTTTGCGCATGACTTCCGTTTCATGCGGGCCGACCGGGGTTGGATCTGCTTGCCCGAGGTGGATTTGGGCATCCCCCTGGGGCAGGTTTTTCTGGCGTTTTCCCGTCGCGTGCTGCCCATGCACCTTTTGGAGGAGATGGAATACACCGCCCGGCGGCTGACCGCTGAAGAGTGTGCGGCCTACCACATCATCCGCAAAGCCTGCCCGCTGGACCAGTTGATGGATGAAGCGGTGGGCTTTGCCAAGGCTTTGAACAAAAAACGGGAGATCATCCACAAAATGAAGTTGGAAACCCACCAGCCCATCGTGCGCGTGATCGATGAAACCATCGGCACACTGACG
This sequence comes from Desulfatitalea sp., assembly GCA_018224505.1. Classification (GTDB taxonomy): domain Bacteria; phylum Desulfobacterota; class Desulfobacteria; order Desulfobacterales; family Desulfosarcinaceae; genus Desulfatitalea. Next base: position 2,885 of record JAGTVD010000069.1, read on the forward strand.
ACCAAAACACAAATACCCGATGGTCTGTAAATTGCTTTTAAAAAAGAGTCTGTTTTCAGGAGGGGTACTTGCAGGGTGGCGTTGGACGCCACCCTGCAAGCAAGAGAGGAAGATGATGAAAAAGTTAGGCTTCGATATGGAATTAAGCAGGTTGCGTGCCAACGGCGAATAATTGTGAAATAAATTAAAATATTAATAAAAAACAATCAATTAAAAATTCCGCACGACACTCGAAGTCGAGGGTACTGGCCCTTTTGATTGTGCAATATGCAAAAAGAAAATTGCATTATGCAAAAAAATGAATCTCCTTCCATTTAATTCATTTCTCAATCTATCGCTCCGACAGCCGATAATGCTCTGAACGGGATTGTTTTCCCACAATGCCGGTGATCGGTTGCCATCCTGTCATCGGATCGGCGAAAAGGCCGGTCTTTAAGCCGTCACCGGTGTCACCCGAGGAGGTCTTATAATAACATGGATCTGAGCTTTGTAGATGCGCAAACGCCCGATTTTGATGTCGATACCTATGTACGCATATTGGTTTCGATAGCCAAATCCGACAAGGAGAACGGGCCGCGGGAGTTGGCCTACATTCGCAGGCAGGCCCAGCGGCTAGGCGTCGACCTTGATCATTATTTGCAGACCACCGATAAAAACTTTCTGATCGAAAAGCAAAAAGTGTCCCGTTTGACGGCCCTGGTGATTCTCGGGGACGCAATCATCCTGGCTTCCATGGACCGTAATTTCTCGCTGCCTGAGCGGCAGCGGGTTTACACCTACGCCGAAAAGATGGACATCGCCCGTAAGGACGTGGACCTGCTTGAGGCGCTAGTGGCGCGCTATCGCGGGCTGGCCGAGGCGTGGCGGCAACTGGTTGCCGGTCAATAGTCCCCTTTCAGAAATGGTATACCATGTCTGGATGGACACTGATTCATCGCTGGAGGGTGGTGCGTTGATGTCTGCTTCGGATGTCTTTGGCCGGTTGGACCTGCTGTGGCGTTCTTTGGCCCGGGAGTGGGAACGGTTGGCGGCCAATCTTTCCAGTGCCGACCCCTGGTGGTCGCTGTTACTTTTCCTGGGCGCTTCGTTCCTGATGGTGTGGCGACTGGGGGCTCTCGAACGCAAGGGGTTGGAGGGCACGGTCCTGGGAACGGTGATCATGCCTTATGCCTCTGGCTTCTCGAACCTGATGTTTGCATTCATCCTGGGGCGTTCCGGTGGCAACGGGATTCTGGTGCTGGAAAACTGCCTGGTCAACAATGTGACCAACCTGACCTTGCTGATCGGATTGCCGGCAATTTTCTGGGGATTGGCCATTTTCCCAGACAGGCCGTCCGCTGCCGTATCCGCCGGCGTGGTTCGGCGCACCTATCGCCTCAACCACCTCTCCCTGCAACTGACGCTGGTGGCCGCACTTTTTTTTACCGGTGTGCTCTGGGCCCTCGCCCGGGATGGTGTGCTCGACTATAGCGATGGCCTGGTGATGGTGGGGCTTTTCCTCTTCTGGCAGGTGTTTCAAATTTTCGATGTGCTGAAAAACAATGTCTATCGCGGCCGTTCATTGCGCTGGTCCATGCTTGGCGATATCGCCATGGTGACGCTGGGCGGCGTGGGCGTCTATCACGCCATTGACGCCCTGGTCGCCTGGATTCCGAGGGTCGGGACAGGGTTTGTCGTATTCGATAACATCGGTTGGCTCAGCGGCCTGCTGATGGTGGTTCCCAACGCCCTGCTGGCGGTCTACTACGCCGCCATCCGACGAGCGGACATCGTTTACAGCTCACAGGTGGGCGACGGCCACATCTGTATTCCGATGTGTATCGGACTCTTTGCCCTCTTCGGACCCATTCACATTCCGGCCTATTTTGACCTCGGCGTTGCGACCATCATAGCCGCCGGTGCCCTGCACCTGTTCCTGATCGGTTTTTGGAAACGTCTCCCCCGCTGGGTAGGGGTTTCCTTGACGGCCGCCTATGCCTATTTTTTATA
>JAGTVD010000070.1 GCA_018224505.1 Desulfatitalea sp.
CAGAAGACAAACAACAGCTATTCCAACCCAATAGATTTTTATCCGTTTCACCTTTACCTCCTTTTGATTTATTCCCATAAGGGAATACAAAGGTTGACCCCACATTGCAAGCGTCTACGACTTGTACAAAAAAGTGGCCTCACAATCCACTTCTGTGGATCAATATCGGAATGGCCAAAGCTTGATGTACGACCGAACGATACGCCACCAGTTGGCAATGCCTCGGGGTTCGAACATCAGAAAGAGAACAATTACCAGACCGAAACTGAACGGCCGAAGGGCGGTGGCCAGGTTGCCCTGGGCCGGAAAGATCTGGGCGGCCCACGCGGACAAATGCTCGACTTGAATATCGAGCATTTCTATGGCCGCCGGACCAAAAAACGATCCTGGCAACGTGCCCAACCCGCCGACAATTGCCATTGCCAGGTAGGTAATGGAGTGATGAAGCGTGAACGATTCGATGCCCACACCACGATAGAGATAGGCGTGCAAGGCGCCGGCAACGCCGGCCATGAAGCCGGCCAGTGAAAACGCATAAACCTTCGTCAAACCCGGGTGCATACCCATTGCATCCGCAGCTCTGTCGTTATCCCGCACCGCAATGAGGCAGCGTCCGAACCGGGAACGCATCACGTTGCGGATTCCGAAACCGGTAATGACGACGACCACCAAACAGGCATAGTACCAGAAGGTATAGTGTGTACTTCGTTCCACCTCACCGGTCAGCCAGAACACACGGCCAATGTAGATGGTCTGTCCCTGATTGAAAAAGCCCAGGAACTGAATACACCACTCAAAAATCATTTGAAAAGAAAGGGTCGCAATAGCCAGGTAGAGGTGCTTCAGCCGAAGGGCCGGCAACCCCACAAACGCCCCGAACAAGGCTCCCATGAGGCCGGATAGCACGATCATTAAAGGCCAGGCGTGGGTAATCAGCTTGTGGCTGTCGCCCAATGTCGTGGCAAAGGACGCCAAGGTGTACGCACCGACCCCGACGAAGGCGGCGTGACCGATGGAAATCAAGCCGGCAAAGCCCGTCACAATGTTCAGGCCCATGATGGCCACAACAGCGATCAAGGTGTTGTTCAGAACCAGCATGTATTTATTGCTCAGTTCAAATAGCAGGGGCCAGGCGAACAGTAGAAGGATAAAGACTGTGAACACCAGACGATCCAGATGCGTCAAAAAGATTCTTTGCTCTTCCCGGTACGATGTGAAGAAATTTCCAGTGGCAAGCCAACGATTCGCGGACATAGGCTACACCCTCTCGATTTCGTGGGTTCCGAACAACCCATGGGGCTTGAACAGCAGGATGACCAGCAAAATAATATAAGGCAAAACGTTGGCTGTTCCGTTGAGACCCCATTGCCCATCAAGGTAACCGCTGGCGAACTGCTGAATAAGGCCCATTATGATCCCGGCGACAACGGCGCCGACAACGGAGTCGAGGCCGCCCAGAATCACAACAGGAAAAACGACAATCCCGAAAGCGCGCAAGGTGTCGAAATTGAGTCCGGTAATATTACCGATGATGGCGCCGGCGGCCGCGGCACTGAGGCCCGCCATGGCCCAGGCGAGCCCGAATACCCGCGGAACGGATATGCCGATGGACATAGCGGCCAATTGATCATCGCTGACGGCCCGCATGCTGATGCCCAAAGTCGAGCGTTTGAAAAACCAGGAAAAGCCGCCGATCAGAATCACCGTAATGATGACGCCTACCAGTTGGGTCCAGGAGATGGAAACACCGCCGAGACTGATCGGTGTCACCGGCAAAACCGATGGAAAAGAGAAGTTGACCGAACCGAAAGGTGTCAAGTAAATGATGCCATCCAGAATGGACATGAGGCCGATGGTCACCATAATGACCGAAATGATCGGCTCGCCGATCAACCGACGCAAAAAGATCCGCTCCACGCTCATGGATAGAAAGAATGAGATGACCATGCTGGCCAGCAAAGAGACCAGAATGGGAATACCCACCCAGACGGTGAGCGCATAGACAATAAAGGCGCCCATCGCGATGATTTGCCCGTGAGCGATGTTCAGCACCCGGCTGGATTTATAGATCAACACAAAACCGAGTGCCGAAAGAGCATAGATGGACCCCACCACGATGCCACTGATCACCAACTGAAAAAAGTAGCTCATCAGATCCCTTCCATGGTGTAGAACTTGATTGATGTTCTAATGGCAGACGCCTGCCCGTCCTGGTACTGAAAAACGGCTTCCACCGATTTTTCGGAGATCGATTCGTCGTACAGCGCATCGTAAAGATCCTGGTATTTCTCCTTGACAAACATTCTTCGGATCTTGCCGGTTTTGGTCAATTCCCCGTCATCCATATCCAACAGTTTATATAAAATTGCGAAACGCTTTATCTTGAAGTGCTCTTTTTCCGAATTGGAATTAATCAACTGCACTTCCTTAAGGATCAACTCCGCGACTTCGGGCTTTGCGGACAAATCCATGAATGTGCTGTAGGAAACACCGCGGTCTTCGGCCCACTTGCCAACCACCACAGGGTCGATGTTGACCAATGCCGCCACGTAATCCCGCTGATCACCATAGATGACCGCTTCCTTGATATACGGACTGAACTTGAGTCGATTTTCCAGGAACATGGGACTGAACATCGCTCCGGCGCGATTGTGCATTACATCGGAGACCCGGTCGATGACGACCAGGTGACCGTTTTCATCTATATATCCCGCATCGCCGGAATGCAGCCACCCATCCTCCAGCAGCTCCCGGGTTTTATCCGGCAATTTATAATATCCGCTTGTGACGGACGCTGAGCGGGAAAGGATTTCGCCTTTCTCTGAAATTTTACATTCCGTTCCCGGCAAAGGCTTGCCGACAGTGTCGGGGCGCACATCTCCGTCCCGGTGCATATAGGCAATTCCGACAATTTCCGTCTGGCCGTATATCTGCTTGAGATTGACGCCGATCGCCTGGTAAAACGTAAAGAGTTCCGGCCCAAGTGCGGCGCCACCGGTATAGGCGCGTCTAAGCCGCAACAGGCCCATTTGGTTGATCAGGGGTTGGAACATCAGCCGATCCCCCAACCAGGACAGAACGCGCAGCCCCAGCGGCATCGGCTTTCCGGTCATCCTGTATTGGGCAGCGGATGAACCCACTTTGATCAACACGTTATAAAGCTTTTTATTGAGCCAGTAGGACTCATCTATTTTCAACCATATCTGGGAGCGGATGTTTTCATATATGCGAGGCGCACCGAACATGAAATGCGGCCCGATCTCCTTGAAATCTTCCATGGCGGTTTCCACAGACTCGGGGAAATTAATCGTAATGCCCGTTGCCATTGCCACACCGAAGGCGTTCATCTGCTCGCCGATCCAGGCGATCGGCAGAAAAGAGAGGTATTCATCTGTGGTGGTCAGAGGATCGACCCTGGTGATCTGAACACCCATGTTGATGTAGTTGCGGTGGCTGATCATGGCGCCCTTGGGAATGCCGGTAGTGCCGGAAGTCAGGCACAGGTGGCAGACATCATCGGGCTTGCCCTTATCGATCAGTGCTTCGAAATGGTTCGGGTTTTCATCAAGGGCAGCATCACCGAGGGCGTAAAGCTTCTGGATGTCCATGAACCATGGGTCCTGCTGGTAACTGCGCATGCCTCGGGGATCTTCATATATCACCTGCCTGACACCTGGAATCCGGCTACGAACTTTTACCAGCTTATCCACCTGCTCCTGATCATCGCAAAAAACGACAGATACTTCCAAATAGTTGAGGATGTCTGCAATCTCTTCCGGAAGACTGGTCTGGTAAATTCCGGCCGTAATGCCGCCCATGGAATGCGTGCCGATAGCCACGAAAAGCATTTCCGGAATATTGTCACCGATCAGTGCGACCTTATCCTGGCGTTTCAGGCCGATCTTCTCGAGTCCCAATGCGGTCCTACGAACAAAAGCGTAATACTGCTCCCACGTGTATGGCTGCCAGCGACCAAGATTCTTTTTCCGCAGAGCGACCTTTTCCGGTGTGCTATTGACGCGCCAGCGCAGCAGTTGGGGAATGGTGTATTGAAGGAGATGATCCATGTCGTCCATGGCTGCGCTAACCTTTCCCGATGTATGCTTCGATGACTTTGGGGTTTTGGGCCACTTCCGAAGGCTTGCCGTAACCAATCAGTTCTCCGAAATCCAATACATAGATGTTGTCCGAAATGTCCATCACAACCCCAAGATCATGTTCCACCAGGATGATGGTGGTTTGTCTCTCTTTCTGGATATCCATGATAAACCGGACCATGTCCTCCTTTTCTTCAATGTTCATTCCGGCCATGGGCTCATCAAGGAGCAGGACCTCGGGTTCCATCGTCAGCGCTCTGGCCACTTCAACACGCTTCTGGATGCCGTAGCTGAGTGAACCCACGTTGCGTTTGCGGTAAGGTTCCAGTTCCATGAAATCAATCACCTGTTCGACCACTTTACGATTTTCCGCCTCGACTCTTGAAGCTTTGCCGAAATGAACGAGTGCATGGAGAAAGCTGTAGTTGAGTTTGTGGTGACGGGCCAACAATAAATTGTCGAGCACCGTCATGCCGCGGAAGAGTTCCAAATTCTGAAATGCCCTGGCAATGCCCAGTTTGGCGACCTGGTGCGGGGAAGCGTTGGTCAGCGGGCGATCACCGTAATGGATCTCGCCTTTGGAGGGATGATAGAATCCGGAAATGCAGTTCAGCAGACTGGTTTTGCCGGCCCCGTTCGGACCGATGATCGAGGTGATCAAGCCCTGCTCAAATCGCATATCAACCTCGGTCAATGCATTGAGCCCACCAAATGTAAGGGTAACATCGGAGATGGTCAGCGTCTTCATGAATCCAACTGTCGTTCGAGGTGTATCCGATTACCGCAAGGTCATATCGAAGGCCGTCGACACAATGCCTTCCTGCATGTCGTGCGTATCATGCCTGGATCACAAATGGATTTGAATATCTGCTCGGCACTTATGGGCCCGCTTAAAAACCTTTCAGGGGCGAAAGTAGCAGGCGCCCTGTGATGTGCCGTTACCCATATCATCAATTACTGTGAATCGAAGTGTCAAGTGAATAAATTAGTGGGAAAATAGTGGAAATATCCACTATTTCTAAATCGCGAGCCCTAAACGGCCGCGTCGAAATTACACCTGAGTGTTAACATCTCTCCATCGTAAAAGGTCGTTACGGGATATGACAACTGGTTGAACAGCTTTATCATACCGTTGTTGTCGGGGGCCACGTAAGCCACCAGGCCGGCGAGGCCGTTTTCCCGGGCCGCCGAGGAGAGTTTCTTAAGCAGAATTTTCCCTAAGCCCTTTTTCTGGTAGGCTTTGTTGATCGAAAAGGCGATTTCGGCAACATTGGTGTCCGGCTCCACCAGATATTCACCCAAACCCACCACGCGGCCGAACCCGAACTCGCCCACCACCGCCACAAGGGTGAGATCCTTGACATAATCGATCTGGGACACCTCCTCCATCTCTTCCTGTAAAAAACGGGTTTTGTCGTGGAAGAAACGGGCGATGACATCATCCTCGTCCAGGCTGTAGAAATGTTCCTGGATCCGGCGTTCATCCACCGGTTTGACGGGCCGGACGGTGACCTGTTCACCGTCGATGGTGATCACCTCCTCCAAGTGGATCGGGTAGACGCCGTGCAGCGATTCGTGCAGGGTGCGGTCGGTACTCAGCAATCCCATCTTCTTGGCTTCGTAAAACAGTTCGTCACGAAAATCGGGATGCGCGATACTGATCATGGCCAGGGCGCGCTCCTGGAGGCTTTTGCCAAACAGATTCACCGCACCGAACTCGGTGACCACATATTGGGTATCCCCCCGGGGCACAACCACCGCTGTGTCGAGCAGCATCGGTACAATGCGGCTGCGGGAGCCGCCGGCACTGGTGGCGGGCAGCATCAGAATCGATTTGCCGCCTGGCGACTGAAATGCACCGCGCACAAAATCGCAAATACCGGTCACACCTGAAAAATGGCTGTGGGGCATTGCGTCAGCGGCCACCTGGCCCGTCAGATCCATGGCCATGACCACGCTCATGGACACCAGCTTGTTGTTGCGGGCGATCACCGCCGGCTCGCACACGTAATCGCAAGGATGGAACTCCACCGAAGGATTGTCGTTCAGAAACTCATACAGGTCGGCTGAACCGATGGCGCTGCTGGCCACGGTCTTGCCATCGTGCAACCCCTTTTTAGTATTGGTGACCACCCCCTTGGCAATGAGCTGCATCATGTCGTCGGTCATATACTGGGTGTGGATGCCCAGATCATTTTTATCGGACAGGGCCAGCATCACCGCCTCGGAGGTGGTGCCAAGCCCGATGGCCAGGGTGCTGCCGTCGTCCACCAGGCGCCGGGCGATCAGGCGGGCGATATCGTTGGCCGCCGCCATATCCGGATTGGCACCGATGGTCAGCAGCGGCTCGTTGTGCTCCACAAACAGGTCCACATCGTTGACATGAATGAAGCTGCGGCCCAGCACCCGGGGCATGTGGCTGTTGACCTGGGCGATGACCAGATCGGCCGATTGGGCCGCCGCCATGGTAATGTCCACCGATATGCCCAGGCTCATCCAGCCGAAGTCGTCCGGCGGCGACACCTGGATCAGCGCCACATGGATCGGCAGCATGCGGCTGTTGAACAGCCGGGGGATGGCCGACATGTGGATGGGGGTCAGGAAGCGCTGGTTGCGCGCGATGGCGCTGGGTTTGGCCGAACCGAGGTAAAACGACCGGATATTGAGGCTCTGGTCCTTGGTTTTGTTGGCAATCAACGTCAGCGGGGTCGTCTCCAGGGTCATCAGACGAATGATTTCGATCTCTTTGAAGCGGTCCGACAGTTCGGACAACTCGCGCACCAGATGCTGGGGCTCGCCGCAGGAAGATCCGATGAAAACCCGCTGGGCCGGCTTGATCAGGCGCAGTGCATCCGCCGCCGAGCGCCGATTCTCCACATATTTGTCCGCCCAATAGCCATTTATATTCATTGCCCCTCCTTGTTGGTCCGGCCCTCCTGGATCAATAACCGCAATGCCGTGTTGACCTCCTCCAGATGCTGGGATTGGGCCTGCGGATCCACCTCCCGGCGCAGCAATACCTTCTGGGCCATCTTGCGCTCATCCATCTCCCGGAGCTCGATATATTCGCCCCCCGGGTCGCACAAACAGACATGCCCGTGCCGGGTGCCCGTCAGATCCGTGGCGCGCGCCAGAATGGTTTGCCGCAAAGTGTGGGGATCCAACGGGTCAATCAGTGCCAGGGCGGTTTCGTGCAAGGCGTCCAGGAATTGGCCATGCCGCTGCACAGCCTGTTCGTCAGCCGACCGTTGCGCCACCTGTCGGGCTGTGGGCGCCGCACCGCTTTTCGACATTGCGTGGGAGGGGGTACCGTTCACCATCCAAACCATCCACATAAAGGATCGCGCTGCAGTGCCGTCGTCGAGCTGCCTGGTGGCCACTTTCTGCAATGCTTGATCCGAACGCTTTGCCGGCGACACCGGATCGCGTGTTTTCTTGTTCTCCTGTTGCTCATCTGCAAAAAGCAGAGGGCGCCATGCTTCCATCATGTGCCATTGGACATAGTAAGCGAGCATGCACAAAAAGATATGCGCGCACACACGATCCTCAAGTCGATGGTAAATCGGGCGCACCACTTCAACAGGAACTTCAGGTTAATCGGTACGGGAACCATTTGTCAATCAGCAGTTCTAACTGAATGTCAGGCACCCTATCAGGCATGAATGCATGCGGGTTTTGAAATCTTTTTTTCGCGATGTCAAAACCAGGGAGTACTACAACCTATTGAAATAATTACATAAAAATGGTCTAGACATAACCCCTGTATATTGTTATATATCCATCGCCGGCATCCGCTGTCTTTGATCCTCCAGTTGATGCCAAAGGGCAGCGAGTTCTTTCAGCAGAATGAGTCTCTTTCCTCCGAGCGTAACGCTTGTCGTTCCATCCCGAATAAAGAAATAGCGCGAAAGCCTGAAAACAACACAACCTGGGGACCCATTCTCGCCCATGATGGCTTTTCGATCGCTTCCCGGATCTATATGGCCCAAAAAAGACCTGCCCTCCTTTTCACAAGGATAGTTCTGAACGGTAAAAACCAGTCTCGTGGATGCAGCCGACCGTTTCCATCCTGCATTTGGAACGACAGTGGACACGGGTGTCATCATCGTCGGCGATTTGATCCTGTGTCCCACCTCAATTTTTGAGCTTGACGCGGGCATTGTCTTTGCGTGATATAGTTAATCGAATGGCTTCAGGGCTTATGCCAAAGCCCGCACAAAACCATTTCAATGCGCCATCGTTCTCGGAAAAAAACAACCTGATCCATCGCCTTTGAATGCCAATTTGCAAGTGCTGCAAGGAGGAACTGTTGTATGCGTATACCACTGGTGTTGCGATATACCATCACCCTTCTCGCCCTATGGCTGTCGTTGTGGGCCATGGCCCCATCCCACGCCGGCCAGGTGATCACCGATGATTTGAAACTGTGGGCCCGGCAGTCGGTCCAAGGTGAAAGCGCGTTGGCCTTTGATAGCACCGCCAATACCGTAGCCGTGCTCTATTTTCAAAACCTGACCGGTCGGCCCGAGCTGGATCCGCTTGAAAAGGGCATGACCCTGATGTTGATCACCGATCTGGCCAAGATGGCGCATTTAGAGGTGGTCGAACGCGCCCAGCTGCAAGCCCTCACCCAGGAGCTGGCGCTGGGCGTCTCCGGGTTGGTGGATTCGGACACAGCGCCCCGCGTCGGCCGTCTGCTCGGCGCGCGTCACCTTGTCGGCGGTTTTTTCAAAGGTTTGCCGACCGATGCGTTCCGGATCGATGCCAACGTTCTGAATGTTCCCCGGGATGCCCATATCGGCAATGCCGACAGCAGTGGCTTGATGGACGAACTGCTGCGCATGGAAAAAGAGATCCTTTTCGAATTGCTGCGCCTGCTCGATGAGGAGCCCACCGAAGCCCAACGGCAGGAGCTGATGAAACCCATCGCCAAGGACTTGCGGGCTCTGATGTTTCTGTTCCGGGGGATCCACAGCAG
>JAGTVD010000071.1 GCA_018224505.1 Desulfatitalea sp.
CGTCGATCCCCTCCAGAATGCTGCCCACGTCACCGGTCAGCTCCCCGCGCAGGGCCAGGATCTTTTCCGAGTAGTCGCGCACATTGCGCATCAGCGCTTCCACTTCCAGATCGGGCAACGCCAGTTCAGGCTCTTCCAGGATCTCCACCGCCACCCGGTAGAAGGTGCGCTTCTGCACATAGCGCACGATGCGCGCCTTGGCGAATCCCTGCACCAGGGCCTTGACCCGGCCATCGGGCAGCTTGAGCACCCGCAGAATGCGACTGATGGTCCCGACGTTGAAAACGTCGCCCGCCTTGGGATTTTCAACGGCCGGATCCTTCTGGGTGACCACAAAGAGAAAGCGATCCTTGGCCAGGGCGGCCTCCACCGCGCGCACCGATTTCTCACGCCCCACGAACAGGGGCAGCAGCATGTCGGAAAAAATCACCACATCCCGCACCGGCAACAGCGGCAGCGTGGTGGGGATGTCCACATCGCCGATGTCCTCTTCAATAATACTGATAAGGTCGTCCTTGTCCGTTTCAGCCATCTACCTAATTCCTATTTTTAAATGGAATCAAAGGGATATTATAAAACATAACCGATGGTTGACAATATCTATCTTGCTTTTTCGGCCAAACCCCCCTACAAATGCATCCGGATCGTCCCGGTTAACCGGCTTGCCGTCTCTGTCGAAAATGTTCTTTTTAACACACGGGCGACGGTGTTCAAAGGAAAAACCTCACGGTTTCCGGATTCAGCGAATGCTGCAACGCTCCAGAAAATGGATTCGGGGTTGCGCCCGGGCCACATCCGGCCCCATAACCCCGTCGCACAACAAGGAGGCCCCGTTTTCCCATGGCCCCAATGCTGGCAAACACTTACTTTTTCTTGATGGGTCTTTGCATTGGCAGCTTCCTGAACGTCTGCATTCACCGTCTGCCGGCGGGTCGCTCCATTGTCCATCCCCCTTCGGCCTGCACTGTCTGCGAAGCACCGATTCACTGGTATGACAACATTCCCCTGCTCAGCTACCTGCTGCTGCGCGGCCGTTGCCGAGGCTGCCGCACCGCCATATCGGTGCGCTACCCCATCGTCGAACTGCTGACCGGCCTGTTCGCCCTGGCCGTTTGGCTCCGTTTTGGCTGGCAGATCCAAACCCCGATCTATTTTGCATTGATCGCCGCATTGCTGGTGATTACGTTCATCGACATCGACCACCGCATCATCCCCGATGCGATCAGCCTGCCCGGTATTCCCATCGGTTTTGCTTGCAGTTTTCTGCTGCCGAACCTGCATTGGACCGAATCCCTGCTGGGCATCGTAATCGGGGGCGGATCCTTGCTGGCAGTGGCGTGGGGCTATCGCCTGCTGACCGGCAAGGAAGGCATGGGCGGCGGCGACATCAAAATGCTGGCCATGCTTGGCGCCTTCATTGGCTGGCAAGGGGTCCTGTTCACCATCATGGCCTCCTCGTTCATCGGCACCGCCGTCGGTGTAGCGGTGATGATCCGCATGGGCAAGGGGATGAAGTTGGCCGTACCCTTCGGCCCGTTTCTGGCCATCGGTGCCATCCTCTATCTCTTTTTCGGGCCCCAACTCATTGACTGGTACCTGTACGGCTTTCTGATGCCATGAGAATCGCGATTCTGTCCGACATTCACGGCAACTACGACGCATTGACGCCGGTGCTGGCCGACTTGGACAAATCCCGGGTGGACCGGACGGTGTGTCTGGGCGACTGCATCGGCTACGGTCCCGAACCGGAGGCCGTGATCAAGGAGATCCGCCGCCGCGCCATCCCCACCATCATCGGCAACCACGAACTGGCGGTCTGTGATCGCGTTCACCTCCGATGGTTCAACCCCCTGGCCCGCGAATCCCTGGAAAAGACCCTCACTTTGCTCAGCGACGACTCCCTGGCTTTCATTCGACAACTGCCCCACAGCCGGGTCATGCCCGACTACCACCTGGTCCACGGATACCCGCCCGATTCGGCCCGGACCTACCTATTCCAAAAATCCACCTTGGAGTTGCAACAGACCCTCTCGTCCATGGCCCCCCCTATCTGTTTCATCGGCCACACGCACGACCTGGAGTTGGTTGGTTGGGACGGCGACCATCTGGATCGCCAACCGCTGCACGAAGGCATCGCGCTCTTGGCGCCCAACCGGCGATACCTGGTCAACGTGGGCAGTGTGGGCCAGCCGCGGGACGGCAACCACCACGCCAAATATGTGATCTGGGACCAGGAAAACGGCCAGCTGGAAACACGCTTCATCCCCTATGACATCGCCCGCACGGTGGCTAAAATCGAGGCTGCCGGACTGCCCGAAGCCCACGCCCGGCGCTTGTGGTGATGCGTCACGTCGGCCGCTATATGATTCGCGGGTTGCTCGGCCGCGGCGGGATGGCCAAAGTGTTCAAGGTCACCCTGCCGGTGATCGACAAGACCGCCGCCCTTAAGCTGCTCGCTCCCAACCCCCTTTTGGCCCGCTTGCTGGGCATGGACAAACTACGCGATCTGTTTGTTGCCGAAGCCCGTGCCATGACGGCCTTGCGCCACCCCAACATCGTGGCCATCCACGATTTTGACGATCATTTGGGCAACCCCTTCTATGTGATGGATTTTTACGCCAACAACCTGGGAAACATGATGGGGGAAACCTATCGTGTCGAAGCGCCATCGCGGGTGTTGGCTGTGGAGAAGGCGTTGGACTATACCCGCCAAACGCTTGCCGGATTGGCCTGCCTGCACGATGCCGGC
>JAGTVD010000072.1 GCA_018224505.1 Desulfatitalea sp.
ATCAGTGACACGGGCTGCGGCATTGCCGAGGAGCACCTGGGCCGCATCTTCGACCCGTTTTTCACCACCAAGGAGGTGGGCCAGGGCACCGGCCTGGGGATGAACATCGTCTATAACATTATCCAGAAACACCACGGCGATATCCGCGTGGAGAGCCGGGTCGGAGAAGGCACGACTTTTATCATCACGCTTCCGGTGGGGAGCACTGCCGATGAGGAGGATGAAGCATCACCCGTTTCAGCAGAGTGTCTCAACCGGCCTGAAGCGGATCTGCGGGTGGCCCAAGCATGACACGCGGTCATTCGGGACAACGTTTGACCAGCCGGGCAAGCCGCTTGGAATCCAAGCAACCACGCGCGTTTTGTGGGCACCAATGCCCCGCTGCTGTTTTGAAAAACGATTGAAGGATAGCTGATGGATCGAAACGAAATGCTCAAGCAAATCCAGGCCATCGACAACCTGCCGACGTTGCCCCATATTGCTTTGGCAGTCAACCGGATGCTGCAGGACGAGGAGTCGCCCATGGAGCAGCTGGCGGCGATGCTGGAAAAGGACCAGAGTCTGGTGTTGAAGCTGTTGCGCCTGGTCAACTCCTCTTTTTTCGGGTTTAAGAGCAAAGTGAAGTCCGTGCGCCACGCGGTCACTTTGCTGGGGTACAACACGGTGCAGAATGCCGTCATCACGGTTTCGGTCATCGACACCCTGTCGCTGAAAAATGAGCTGAAAGGGTTCGATATCGCCCAGTTCTGGGAGCATGCCATCCATGTGGCGGTGCTCAGCAAGCACCTGGCTGCCAAAACCCGCGTGGCACCGGCCGAGGAGGCGTTTACCGCCGGCCTGCTGCACGATATCGGCAAGGTGGTGCTGGCCAACTTTTTCCCCGACGTGCTGATTCAGGTGCTGCAAACCGTCGACGCCAAGGCCCTGACCTTCGCGGGGGCGGAGCAGACCCTGGAGATGGTGCCGCACAGTCTGGTGGGCAGTCATCTGGCCCAGCGCTGGATGTTGCCGGAATCGCTGGTGGCCACCATCAAGTGGCACCACAGTGGTATCCAGCGGGCCTCCCAGTCGGTGTTGGCCGCCCTGGTGGATATCAGCGACACCATCGCCCATATCATGGCCGGGGAAAATGGCTATCATCTCAAGCTCGAATCCCTGGATGCGAGCGTCAAGACGCCTTTGGTGACCTTTTTCCAGGCGGACCCCCAATGGTTCCGCGAAGTCAAAACCGAGATGCGTCAGGCCTGTGACTTTTTCAAACAAGGATAGGATCATGGACAATGGGCAGTACACCGTTCTTTGTGTGGACGACGAGCAGAACATTCTCAGCGCTCTCAAACGTTTGCTGCGCAAGGAACCCTATCGGCTGCTGACTGCCACCAGCGGGCAGGAGGGGCTGGCGGTTTTGGCAGCCAACGAGGTGCACGTGGTGGTGTCGGATCAGCGCATGCCGAGCATGAACGGCACCGAGTTTCTCAAGCAGGTCAAGATCCTCTGCCCGGATGCCCTGAGAATCATCCTGACCGGTTACACGGAGGTGGACTCCATTACTGCCTCGATCAACGAGGGCAGCATTTACAAGTTCTTCCTCAAACCCTGGAATGATCACAACCTGAAGCTGGAGATCCGTCAGGCCGTGGAACAGTACGCCCTGATGGAAACCAATAAAAAGTTGCACGACACGGTGATGGTCCAGAACCGCGAACTGAAAAGCGTCAACGAGCGGCTCGAGGAGACCGTGGCCGAGCGCACCCAGTTCCTGGAGATGCAAAACCAGGCCTTGCAGATTTCCCATGCCGTGCTGGATGATTTGCCGCTGCCCATCGTGGGGGTCAGCCGGGAGATGATGATCGCCCTGGTCAACAAAGCGGCCCGGTCCCTGGTGGTTGCGGACCACCCCTTGAGCGTCGGGGAACGGATGAGCGCCTTTTTTGTCAATGGCATCGAAGCGCAACTGGCCCAATATTTGGAGGCCCGCACGCATGGACAGGTCACCGCCCAGGGAAAAGGGGGCCACCTTTTTCGAATCGAAATGATTCCGCTCAGCGGCCGTTTCAGCGGTAAAGGGCTGATCTTGACGTTGGAAATAGAGGAAGGTGTTAAGCGTTGAGCGGTCATTGCGAAGTGTTAAGTGTTAAGTGAAGGTATGCTGTCTTTTAATCAGCCTTTAGCGCTGGTCTTTATGGGAAGCGTCGTGAATTCGGGGTCATATGGCGGAACTGATTGTCGAAGAGAACAAGCTGGTGGTCAAGCTGGTTTATTACGGTCCGGCCCTCAGCGGCAAAACCACCAACCTGATGCGGCTGCACGATTTGCTATCCGCACGGCGTCGGGGCGAGCTGATGACCTTCGAAACCCGGGGCGACCGCACGCTTTTCTTTGACTTGCTGCCCCTTGTGGCGCGATCGGAAAGCGGTTTCATCGTCAAATTCAAACTGTTCACCGTGCCCGGTCAGGTGGCCCATGACGCCACGCGCAAGGCGGTGCTTTCCCGGGCCGATGGGATTGTCTTTGTGGCCGATTCCCAGCACCACCAGGCCATGCACAATTTCGAAAGCTTCGACAACCTGGAGCAAAACGCCCGCCGCGTGGGATTGGACCTGGACCACACCCCCCTGGTGATCCAGTTCAACAAGCGGGACCTGGACGGCATCGTCAGCGAGAACGAGGTCAACGCGCGCTGGCAACCCACCGGCCTGCCCATTTTATTCGCCTCGGCAGTGCGCGGCAGTGGTGTGCGGGAGACCTTCTCGCAATTGCTGGTCCGAACCCACCATGCACTGGATCAGACGTTTCATCTGCAGCAGCGGCATCAGATCACAGTAGACCATTTCCTCCAGGTATTGACGGAGGGTTGAAAGGGGCACGGCTTTGGAAAGCAACGTCCATAATATTGAATTGGAAGCCTTTGATCGGGAGTACGGCCTGGCCGATCTGCTGCCCCGGGATCCCACCGCGGAATGGTTGGGCGATCTGGGCGGACGTTGGACCGCGGCCGTTTTCAAGGGCGATGGCTCATTCTATTGCGGTAACGTCGGCAACCCCGACCGCTGGCTGCCGGACGCCCGCAAGGCGCTGGACAGCGGCGAAAGGTCGTTTTACAGCCTGGCGGGGACGGAAGAGATGACGGTGGTCTATCCCTTGCGCCACGAACTCGAAACGATCGGTTATCTGGCCTTGCAAGCCAGCCCACCGGCGGCGTCCGATGAACTGATACGGCTGGGGGGTTTTGCGGCCCGGGCCGTCGAGCGGATGATCCGGTTGGCCTGTCGCACGCTCATGACCTCGGGCCTGCATGGACGGGTGGTGGAAGACGCATTTTCGCAACTGATGGAAAAGGCGCGCCTGTTGCAAATCTCCGAGGAGAAGTACCGGTACCTGGCCCAACGGCTCGAAGCGGAGGTGCAATGCAAGGCCGAGGAGATCAAATCGACCCAACTGATCCTGTTTCAGGAAACGCAATTGGCTGCCATCGGGCGTCTCTCCGCCGGAATGGCCCACGAGATCAACAATCCCATCGGGTTTGTGATCAGTAACCTGAACAGCCTGGCGGACAATGCCGGCGATCTGCTGCAATTGCAAGAACACCATGAACGCCTGCTGGGTTTGGTAACGGAAGCCTGTGCGGCAATTGGCGACCGCGGTCCCACCGGCGGTCGGGAGCTGTCACGGCAGGCGGCCGAAATCGTGCGGTTGCGCGAAACCCTTGATCTCGACTTCCTGAAAGAAGATATCCCCGCCCTGATCACGGAATCTCTGGAGGGGGCCCGGCGGGTGCAGACCATCGTGCGGCAGCTCTCGGATTTTGCACATCCTTCCATTGAAACGGCCGAGAGTGTGGATATACCTCAATGCCTGGACGCCACTTTGGCCATATTGGGGGGTGAGATCGGCCCCGGAGTGCAAATCCGCAAAGCCTATGCGCCGACCCCCGCCGTGCGCTGCCACCTGCGTGCTTTGAACCAAGTGTTCTTCCATCTGTTGCGCAACGCGCTGCAGGCCGTGGGAGCGCGGGGTGCCATCACTCTGACCACAAAGGAGGTGGACAACCGGCAGGTGGAAGTGACCGTGGGCGACACCGGGCCGGGGATCGCCCCGGAACAACTGCCCTATATCTTCGATCCGTTCTTCACCACCCGCGAAGTAGGGCAGGGCGCCGGGCTGGGACTCTACCTGGCTTACAACATCATGAAACAACATGGCGGCGGCATCACAGTCGAGAACCGCCCCAACGACGGATGCCTTTTCCGGGTCCATATGCCTCTGCACTGAGGAGTACAGCGTGTCCCGATTGGCGTCCCTCTTTTTAAACAAAACGGCCGAAGTCCCGGCGGCGGTCGCGGACCCGGCGACGCCGGCGGCGGCCGGCGACGGGCACGCCTATACCATTCTCTTCGTGGATGATGAAGTCAACGTCCTCAAGGCCATGGCGCGGATTTTCCGTCAGGAGCGCTATCGGCTGCTGACCGCCGGTTCCGGCCGGGAAGCGCTGGATCTGCTGCGCACCCATTCCCCGGTGCACGTGGTGGTCAGCGATCACCGTATGCCGGGCATGTCCGGTGCCGACCTGCTCAAGGCCATCAAAGCCGAGTATCCCGCCACCATCCGTATCATGCTCACCGGCTATGCCGATGTGGATGCCGTCATGGGGGCGGTCAACGAAGGGGCGGTCTACAAGTTCATCACCAAGCCCTGGAACGATCACGATCTGCGTTTGACCATCAGCCTCGCGCTGGAGCAGTACGATCTGATTCATGAAAACAGCCGCCTCAAGAAACAGGCCACCACCCAGCAAAAGGAGATCAAGCGGCTGAGCCACTTCGTCGGCACTCACCGCAGCCAACTGGGCAATCTACTGGTGCGGCAGCAATTGATCACCCAGGCCGTGCTGGACAAGGCCCTGGCCATTCAATCCAGGACCCGTGCGGTTTTGCCCAGGACGTTGCTTCAGATGGAGGTGGTGGACGAAAAGACGATTCTGGACACCATCGTACAGTTTACAGAGGTCCAGCGGGTCGACCTGCAAGATCTGGAGATCCACGAAGCCCTGTCCACCCTGTTGCCCAGAGAGCTGTGCGAGAAGAACATCCTGGTGCCCCTCAAGCGCGATGGGCAACGTCTGATCGTGGCCATGGCAGATCCCACGGATCTGATGAAGATCGATGATCTCGCATTTGTCACCGGCATGCCGATTCACCCGGTGGCGGCCGTCCAGCAGGAAATTCTGGACAAGATCGGCGAACTGTTCGGGGAGGTCGATGACCTGGAAAGTACGCTCTCCGAAATGGATTTGAGCGATCCCACCGAACAGATCGAAATCATCCTGGAGGAAGAGGATGCGGCCGATGACATCGAGGCGCTCATCCGCGCCAAGGACCAGCCGCCGGCCATCCGAATCGTCAACGCCATTATCTCCGATGCTTTGCGGCACGGGGCATCGGATGTACACATCGAGCCCAAGACCAAATATGTGATGGTGCGCTACCGCATCGATGATCTGCTCACCGACAAACTGCACATCCCCTTGAACATGCACCCGGCCATCGTGTCGCGCATCAAAGTGATGAGCGAACTGGACATCGCCGAGCGGCGGCGGCCCCAGGACGGCCGCATCACCGTCAAATCAGCCACCCGTATGGTGGACATGCGCATCTCCACCCTGCCCACCATCAACGGTGAAAAGATCGTACTGCGCATCCTGGACAAGAACGCCGCCAGCAAGGATATCGAAGAGCTGGGCTTCAGCGCCCGGGAACTGGCCGTGGTCACGCAATTCGTCGAACTGCCCCAGGGTATCATTCTGGCCACCGGCCCTACCGGCAGCGGCAAGACCACCACTCTCTACTCCATGCTGCGTCGGGGCGCCCGGATCACCAAGAACTTCACCACCATCGAGGATCCGGTGGAGTACTACATGACCATGGCCGAGCAGGTGAACGTGCGGGATAAGATCGGCCTGACCTTTTCCAGCGTGCTGCGCTCGATTCTGCGCCAGGACCCCAATGTGATCATGCTCGGCGAGATCCGCGACCACGAGACCGCCGAAGTCGCCTTCCGCTCCGCCATGACCGGTCACCTGGTGCTCAGCACTCTGCACACCAATTCCAGCATCGCCTCCATCACCCGGCTGCAGGATATGGGGCTGGCTTCGTATGTGATCGCCGACGCTCTAGTGGCGGTGATCGCCCAGCGCCTCGTGCGCAAAATCTGCCCCCATTGCCGTGTGCCGGACCAACCCGAGCCGGGCGTTACCCGTGCGCTCAAGATCATGACCGCTGATTTTCAAGGCTTCAAGGGTGCCGGCTGCGAACGCTGCAACGGTAGCGGCTACCGCGGGCGGATCGGGGTCTATGAAATTTTCGCGGTCGACGGCGAGATCAAGCGGATGATCCACAAAGGGGCCACCGAACCCGAGCTGCTGCATGCCGCAAGGCTCACCGGCATGCGCACCCTGCTCGACGACGCCGTGGGCAAGATTGCCGCGGGAGTGACCACCTGCGCGGAGGTGCTGCGGGTCTTCGGCCCCCAGAACGCGGCAGAGATCACCTGCACCTACTGCCATGCGCCCATGGAACAGCGCCACCCCTTCTGCCCCTTCTGCGGACGGGAACTGGTGCGCAGCTGTCCTCAATGCAACCAACTGCTGGCCAGGGATTGGCGGCACTGCGCCCGCTGCGGCGTCCCGCTCTTCTCTGCGCCGGATTTGTCATAAGGGAGAACACCATGCAACGACACACCGTATTGATCGTGGACGATGAGATCCCCGTGCTCAAGGCCTTCCAGCGCGCGCTGCGCAAGGAACCCTACACCCTCTATACCGTGAACAATGCCAAAGAAGGTCTCACGCTGCTCGAAGCCCGGGAGATCCACCTGGTGATCAGCGACTACAGCATGCCGGTCATGGATGGCCTGGCGTTTCTCAAAGCGGTCAAAACCCGCCACCCCCACATTCTGACCATCATGCTCACCGGCCACACCGAAATCCAGGTGGCCGTCCAGGCCATCAACGCTGCCGGGGTTTACAAGTTCATCCAGAAGCCGTGGGATGATGACGACCTGAAAATCACCCTGCGCCGCGCCCTGGAGGCCATGGACCTGGCCACCGAGCGCGACCGCCTGCTGCAAAAAGTGAAAAGCCGCGATGCGATTATCAGTGAGTTGGAACGAAAGTTCCCCGGCATTTCGAAGGTGCAGCGGGATGAAGATGGGTATACGATATTGGAATGATGGCCGACATGGAATGCGCACATCTCATTGCGTCAGTAAATGGCTCTTTGAGCGACTCCTTTTTTAGCATGAAAGGAGGTGCTCCCGGTTTCTGGGGTGGGGCGCTGCGTCCGCAATGGGGTTTTAGTGACGCTTGGGGGTGTGCGCAGGGTTGTTCGGCCCGCACTGTCTGAACGCAGTGAGTTTGCGGGCCTACCCGGAGCACACCCCTTAGCGTCAC
>JAGTVD010000073.1 GCA_018224505.1 Desulfatitalea sp.
GCCGCCCGCCAGGTAGGCCTCAAACGCACCAATTTCCAAACCATGATGCGCAAATGCGGCCTCAACCGGGACGCCGGGTAACCCGCTCCCACAGTGCTCCCGAAAAATTATACAGTGCCTATTTTTCACATACACCCCCTTGGCCGCACCCTGCGCCTGCCCCGCGCACTAATAATCTGTCATAGTTTCTAATAGTTATATTTTACCCCTTCCGCACCGGGGCCACCAAAGGTGCCTATTTTTTCCTCTGCCGGTCACGATCCACACGATTTCCAGAAAAACGCTTTTTCATCATTATTTCTATCTATTATATTACAATATCCATCCTGGCATACCCAGTGCAGTGTACTTAAGCAACAACGCAGCGACCCAAACGCAAAACCGAACTGCCGGCCCACACCCAACGGCATTAAAAATCAGGAGGAGGACGTCATGGAAAAACCGATTCGCATCATGGTGGTGGACGATGAGCAGAGCATCTGCCGCAATGTCGAAAAGATTCTCACCCGGAATAATTACCAGGTCACCTGCGCCACCAGCGCCGATGAGGCCCTGAAGATCATGGCCGGGCAGGATTTTGAACTGGTGATCTCCGACCTCGTGATGCCCAAGGTCAATGGCCTGGAGCTGCTCAAATCCATCAAGACCCAATGGCCGGCGACCAAAGCCGTCATGATGACCGCCTTCGCCTCCACCGATACCGCCATGAAGGCCATCCGGCTGGGCGCACTGGACTATCTGCCAAAGCCCTTCACCCCCGACGAACTGCGCAACCTGGTGGACCAGGCCCTGGCCGGCAAACTGATCGAAGCCAAGGTGAGCGACGCCGAAAAAGACGCCATCACCCTTATTGATGTGGACATTCCCTTCGACCGCGACGAGGTGGCCAAAGCCACCGGTGAAGCCTATGCCCGCACCCTGGGGCCGTCGGACATGCCGGTGGTCGAGGTAAGAATGCCCGAACCCCTGGAAGGATTCTGCGAGCTGGGCAACATGGTGTGCGACATCTTTAAAAAACTGGGCGCCACCTGCAAGGCCGGCACCAAAACCAGCGAATGTCCCCAGTTGAAAGCTAAAAAGAAAAAGTCGGCATCCGGCGAACAGGGCCCGTCCGTCAAAACATTGGTCGGCATCGACCAGCCGTTCAATTATGAGGAGGTCAAAGCGGTCACCGGCCCCGAGTATCTCAACTACCTGCAGCACGACGGCGTGGCGATTCCCACCTACGAAGAACTCAAGGCCAATGTGGCACGTTTGGACCGCCGCATGAACATCGACGTGGACATGCCCTTCGACCGCGACGAGGTGGCCAGGGCCACCGGTGAAATCTACGCACGCCAGGTGAGCCGCTCGGACGTGCCGGTGATGGAAATCATCGCCGACCAGCCCCTGGAAGGGTTCTGCGAAGTGGGCAACATGGTATGTGACATCTTTAAAAAGCTGGGCGCCACCTGCAAGGCCGGCATGAAATCAGCCGGCTGCCCGCAGCTCAAGTCCAAGAAGAAAAAGAGCGCCGCCGTGGCCGGGGCCTTTGACCCCGCCAAGATGATCGGCATCGATCTGCCCTTTGATTATGCCGAAGTGGCCGCCGTCACAGGCCCGGAATATGCGGCCCAATTGCAAAGCCATGGCGTGCAGCAGATTTCCTATGAGCAGCTCAAGGCCAACTACGCCGAACTGCTGGCGCAATCCGCGCCCGAAGCACCCGTAAAAGCCGCCGCCACCGAAAACAAAGTGCTGGTCATCGACGACGAAGTGGCGGTCAACAACAACATCCGCAAAATCCTGGGCAAAAAGAAATACACCGTCGACCAGGCCACCACCAAGGAAGAGGCCCTGGACAAGATCGAGGCCGGCGATTTCTCCCTGGTGCTGCTCGATCTGCGCATCCCCGGGGTCAAAGGGCTCGAACTGCTGGCCGCCATCCGCGAGCACCAGCCCACCGCCCGGGTCATCATCATCACCGGTTACGCCAGCATCGAAACCGCCAAGGAAGCAGCGCGCATGGGGGCCATGGACTACCTGCCCAAGCCCTTCACCCCCAACGAAATCCGCAACGCCACCGAACGCGTCATGCAACTGGCCGCCTGATCGATCAAACACCCAAAGGCGAGGGGCATCCCCCCTCGCCCGGGATCCTCGTTCCACAGCGCCAACCCCGATCGCGGCTTGAAGCCGCTCCCACAGTTCGTCCAGATGACACTGTGAGGTGGCACGCACTCCTCCACCGCATCGCACCCCATATCCCCTTCTTACCTGTCCATCCAGTGAACAGAGAATGCCTTACGTTAAACCTTGCATTTTACGCGCTACACCTAAAACCATATTTCCCACCCTGTGGAAGCGGCACGCCCCTGTCCTGATTCAAATGCGGTTGCCCTGCGCAAATTTATAACCCGAATCGCAGTTAATTTCATTTAGATACATGCAGTTGGCAGCTGATCAGCCACCTTTTATGCAGGGTAGGAGGTGCTCCCGGTTGCGGGGGTGCGGCGCTGTATCCGCAATGGGGTTTTAGTGCCGCTTAGGGGTGTGCGCAGGGTCGTTCGGCCCGCACTGTCTGAACGCAGTGAGTTTGCGGGCCTACCCGGAGCACACCC
>JAGTVD010000074.1 GCA_018224505.1 Desulfatitalea sp.
GGTTGAACGGTTATACGGTTGTTCGGTTATACGGTTGTTTGGTTGAACGGTTATACGGTTGTTTGGTTGAACGGTTATACGGTTGTTCGGTTGTTCGGTTGAACGGTTGAACGGTTATACGGTTATACGGTTGTTCGGTTGTTCGGTTGAACGGTTTTTCGATTATACGGTTGATTTGTTGATTGGTTTTTATCCCCACAATACGGGGTTGTCGTCCAGGTGGTCGGTGACGGTGCGGCCGATGCGGTCCATGGTGGCCAGGTCGGCCTGATCCAGTTGAACGCTGCCGGCGGCGGCGTTCTGGGTGGCCTGTTCGGCGTTGCGGGCGCCGGCGATGGCGCAGGTGCCGGGCTGGGCGATGACCCAGGCCAATGCCAGTTGCCCCATGGTGATATCATATTTGGCGGCAATGGGCTGCAATTCGGCCAGGGCCGTTTGAACCCGCTGGAAATGGTCGGGTTTGAAGAGCCGGTTGGCGGCCCGGTGGTCCCCTTTGGCGAACTTGTGGCCCGGGCTGAATTTGCCGGTGAGCAAGCCCTGGGCCATGGGCGAGTAGGCCATCACGGTCATGCCCCGTTCATGGCAGTAGGGTGCCGCCTCTTTTTCCACTCCGCGCCAGAAAAGGGAGTAGGGCGGTTGCAGACTTTCGATGGGGCCGTATTGGGCCGCCTCCGCCATTTGGTCGCGGTTGAAATTGGACACCCCGATGGCGCGGATTTTCCCCTGCGCTTTGAGGTCCACCATGGCGCGCATGGTCTCCTCCAGCGGCACCACGGGATGACCGAAGGAACCCGGAGGCCAGTGGATCTGATACAGATCGATATGGTCGGTGGCCAGGTTTTTCAGTGAGCGTTCACAGGCCTCGATCACCTGGTCGTATTGCAGGTGGTTGGAGAACACCTTCGAGGCCAGCACCACCTGGTCGCGTGCATCGGATAGCGCTTGGGCGATGATCCGTTCCGAATGGCCGTTGCCGTAAACTTCGGCCGTGTCGAAGGTGGTGATGCCCGCATCCAGAGCGGCGCGCATGGCGCGGCGGGTTTCATTGTCATCGATGCCGGTCCACATGGCTTTTCCCGCCTGCCAAGTGCCCATGATGATAGCCGAGAGTTGAATATCGGTCTGGCCCAACCGTCGTTGCTGCATTGTTGCCTCCTGGGGTGGGATCGTGATGCAGGGTGCTGTGCGATGATTGATAGTTGACACCCTTTTTATCACAATTGTATATCAAAAGCATCTTAAACTGTGTATTTCCCTTTGGGAGTCAACCCTATGCGCTTCTTTTCACTGGTCATTATGAGTGCCTTGCTGCTGGCGGGTTGCGCTGCCATTCAAGGGACCGGGGGGCGGTTGGTCGACACCCAGGCCTCGCTGGTTGCCCACTGCGAATCATTGGGTCTGGTTGCCGAGACCGCCGACGCGGGTCACGTTTCCGCCATTTGGGCCCGCCGTACAATGTTGCGCGCAGTGAGGGCCCGCGCCGAGCAATTGGGGGCCACCCATCTGGTGTGGCGCCACAAGACCGATTCCTCCGCTGCCGCTCAGGCCTACCGTTGCCCCCATTGAACCGTTCCAGCACTACTGCACGCGAAACGACAAAGATCGGGGCCAAGCCGGTATTTCAGGTGGCGGTGCGCACCCTGGTGGCGTTTGTGCTCCGCTGCGGCGATCTGCGCACCGATTATATGGGGGCCGCCAGTGCCGTGGAGGGCATCCGGGCCCACCAACGCATCCAGCGGCGCCGTCCGGCGGGTTACGAAGCCGAGGTGCCGGTCCGCCACCGGGTGACCCGGCCGGGCTTCGATCTTTGTGTCAGCGGGCGCATCGATGGCGTGCTTCGGCAAAGCGATCCCCCGGTAGTGGAGGAGATCAAGACCACCCGCCGCCCCCTCGATGAAGTGGCGGCGGCGCCATCTCCCGTCCACTGGGGACAGGCGCTTTGTTATGCCTACCTGTGGGGTCTGCAGGAGGGGGTTGCCGCATTGGATGTAAGGCTGACCTATGTCCACGCCGACAGTGGCCGGGACTGTGAATTGGTGCGGCACTTGTCCATGGAGGCCCTGACCAATTTTTTCGACGACCTGATCGGGCGCTATTTACCATGGATCGAACGCTTGGCCCAGTGGCTGGACACCCGGGACCGGAGTGTCGCCCGGCTCGCCTTTCCCTATGCCGCCTATCGGCCCGGCCAGCGGGAAATGGCGGTGGCGGTGTTTCGTGCTATCCGCGACGGCGGGCATCTGATGGTCCAGGCGGCTACCGGCATCGGAAAGACGATGGCCGCCCTCTATCCCGCCATCAAGGCCCTCGGCGAACGCCACACCGCCAAGGTGGCGTTTTTGACGGCGCGCACCACCGGCCGCTTGGCCGCCCAGGACGCGCTGCAAACCCTGGCGCAGGCCGGTTTGCGTCTCAAGTGGGTGGTGCTGACCGCCAAGGAGAAAATCTGTTTTTCACCGGGGCTGGGATGCGACCCGGAAACCTGCCCCTTTGCCAAGGGCCATTTTGATCGTTTGAACGATGCGCTGGCAGCGGCCCTTTCACGGGATGCCCTCACCCGGGAAGCCATCGAACAGGTAAGCCGCGAGCACCAGGTGTGTCCGTTCGAACTCTCCCTGGAACTGCTCGATTGGTCCGACGGCATGGTCGGCGATTACAACTATGCCTTCGACCCCCATGTGACATTGCGGCGCCTGTTCGGCGACGAGGGGGTGCGGCCCGCGGTGCTGGTGGACGAGGCCCACAACCTGGTGGACCGCGCCCGGGATATGTTCTCGGCCCAACTGGACAAGACGGCGGTGCTGGATCTGCGCCGTGAGCTGAAACAGGGGGCGCCGATGCTGTACCGCGCCCTGGGGCCGGTCAACGCCTGGATGAATGAACGCCGCGGAGACTGCCGGACGGCCGGCGGCACCTGCATCGACCCGGACGCACCGGCGCCTCTGGTCGAGCGGCTACAGGTCTTTATGGCCGCTGCGGATCGCTGGCTGCGGCGCAATGTGCACGCCCCCTTTCGCGACGCGTTGCTGGGCTTTTTTTTCGAGTGTCACCGTTTTGTGCGCATTGCCGAGCAGTACAGCGCCGCTTACACCACGATCAGCCAGGCAGCGGGCAAGGCGTTTCGGATCAAACTGTTCTGCATGGATCCCTCCGGA
>JAGTVD010000075.1 GCA_018224505.1 Desulfatitalea sp.
CACCATTAAAACAGCCGCGCACACCGGTAAACTGGGGGATGGGAAGATCTTCGTCTACCCGGTGGAGCAAGCCGTCCGGGTGCGCACCGGCGAAACCGGCAGCGACGCCCTTTAGGCCGCTTGGCAAGAGGGTGCGTTGATAAAATGATATGTCGCCATGGGGGCGGCTGGAAGGGGTGGTGGCAATGGCGCCAACTCTCAAGGGCTGCCGGGATATGAGCTCAGTCCGACCGCGGTCCCGGCCCCTTGACCCCCTTGCCCGGATACAACCATAAGATCCATCGACAGATGGGGCTGAGCCGTTCTTCAAAAACGCCAGCAGCCCCCAATGACATGAATATGCAACGATATGAAAGGAAAAACTATGACTCCCAAAGACGTACTCAAGCTGATCAAAGAAAAAGACATCAAGATGGTGGATATGCGTTTTATGGATTTCCCCGGCTTGTGGCAGCACTTTTCCATTCCCGCCGGTGAGCTGGACGAAGGCAACTTTGAGGATGGCTACGGCTTCGACGGATCCAGCATCCGCGGCTGGCAACCCATTCACGCCAGCGATATGCTCGTCGTTCCCGATCCGGGTACGGCCAAAATAGATCCGTTCTTCAAGGAACGCACCCTGGTGCTGATTTGCGATATCGCCGATCCGGTTACCCGCGAGCCTTACAGCCGCGACCCGCGCTACATCGCCAAGAAAGCCGAAGCCTATCTCAAGAGCAGCGGCATCGGCGACACGGCCTTTATCGGACCCGAGGCGGAGTTCTTTGTCTTCGACGACATCCGTTTCGAATCCAAAAGCAACCGGGCCTCCTACGCCATCGACTCCATCGAAGGCATCTGGAACACCAACCGTGACGAAGGACCCAACCTGGGATACAAGCCGCGCCACAAGGAGGGCTACTTCCCGGTACCGCCCATGGACAAGTTCCAGGACCTGCGCACCGAGATGGTTCTGGTGCTCCAGGACCTGGGGATCGACATCGAGGCCCAGCACCACGAAGTGGCCACTGCCGGCCAGTGTGAAATCGACATGCGGTTCAAGCCGCTGCTGCAGATGGCCGACCAGTTGATGTGGTTCAAGTACGTGCTCAAGAACGTGGCCCACCGCAACAACCACACCGTCACCTTCATGCCCAAACCGCTGTTCGAGGACAACGGCAGCGGCATGCACACTCATATCAGCATCTGGAAGGACGGCAATCCGCTGTTTGCTGGTGACAAGTACGCCGGATTGAGCCAGATGGGCCTCTACGCCATCGGCGGGATTCTCAAACACGCGCGCGCCATCTGCGCTTTTTCCAACCCCACCACCAACTCCTACAAACGGTTGGTGCCCGGGTTCGAAGCGCCGGTGAACCTGGCCTACTCCAGCCGCAACCGCAGCGCCGCCATCCGCATCCCCATGTACTCGGCCTCTCCCAAGGCCAAGCGCATCGAGTTCCGCACCCCCGACCCGTCATGCAACGGCTATCTCTCCTTCTCCGCCTGCCTGATGGCGGTGCTCGACGGCATCGAGAACAAGATCGACCCGGGTGATCCGCTGGACAAGGATATCTACGGTCTGCCGCCCGAAGAGCTGGCCCTGATCCCATCGGCCCCCGGCTCCCTGGATGAAGCGCTCCAGGCCCTGGCCGATGACAAAGCGTTCCTGCAAAAGGGCGACGTGTTCACCGACGATGCCATTGACATGTGGATCAACTACAAGATTCAGAAAGAGGTCAATCCGGTCAAACTCCGGCCGCATCCGCATGAGTTTGCGTTGTATTTCGATATTTAGCGGGGTTGGTCGTTCAGCCGGTTGATCCGTTGGCCGGTTGATCAGCCATTCATTGAAACGGGTCCTTGAGGATTCGGTCGACCGGCGGCGGGGTTTCCCGCCGCCGGTTTCCGTTCAGTGTCCATCCAGAAACGGCATCTTGCGGTCCATCTTTGGGGACACTAACCATGATCACTTTTTTTCAACACGCCATAAATTACCCGGATACGGTCTTCGCGCAGATTGCGGACGGTGTTTTTCGCTTTTTCAGCCGTGGTGGGGCCGATCACCAGGTTGAGCGCTACCGGCGGCGGGGCCCCCTTGGGCCGCTGCGCCATTTTGGTTTGGATGGTTTCGAACCATTGCAGACAGGCGGCGGTGGTGTCCTGCCAAATCAATGGGGCGAAGCCGGCCGTGGCGAGTTGGTCCAGCAGGGCCGGCCCGTCGACCAGGAAATCGATGGTGGCGTCGCCGGCCCATTGGACCGGGTAGTGGCGTGGCGCCATGGTGCCGGCCACCACTTCGTAGAGCGCCAGGGTGCCGCTGGGACGGAGCACGCGGTGAAGCTGCTCGAACAGGGTCTGTTTCGCGGCGATATTCATCAGGGTGTGCTGGGACCAGACCGTATCGAAGGTGGCGGGGTCGAATGGCAGGGCCAGCATGTTGCCCTGGCGGAAGGAGACCTTGTCGGTCAAGCCCACCATCCGGCTCAGCATGGCGGCGGCGTCCACAAACTCCGCCATCAGGTCGATACCTGTGACGGTGCAGCCGTATTCGGCGGCCAGCAGCCGGGCCGGGCCGCCTAATCCACACCCCAGGTCGAGCACCGCCAACCCTTCGCGCATGCCGGCCAGGGCGGCCAATTCGCGGGTGGCTTCCCGGCCGCGCATATGAAACTCGTCAAAGGCGGCCGTATCTTTGTAGGAACGAACGGTTTTGCCCGCCTTTTCAAGTGCTCCCCGCAGCGTGGCAGCCAGCTCCGGCCGGCGGTAGTGCTCGGTGAGTGATCGCTCCCATTGGTCGTATTCCATCGTCTTTTCTCCTTTAATGTCTGCGGCGGCCTTCGGCGATTCCGGCCCAGATCGGTATCAGCAGCAGGAGCCAGCCCAGTCCCACAACGGCCGCCCAGCCGCTGTGTTTGTACGCCAAACCGGTGACGGTGATGCCCAGCCAACCGCCGATATAGTAAAATAGCACATAGAGGGCGTTGGCGCGCCCCTGGCCGCCGGTCAGTCGGCGGTTCAAAGCACCTACGGCGGCGGCATGGACGGTGAAGAATCCTGTGCAGATGCCCAGCAGCCCCAGGACCACGCATACGAGGGAGTGGCTCAGCACCAGCGCCAGCGATACCCCCAGCACCATCGCACCGCCGATGAGCGTCCGGCCGGCACCGAACCGGTTGGCGGCGCGGCCTGCCAGGGGGCCCATGAAGATGCCCATCACGTAGACCAGGTAGAGCAGGGTGATCTGCTCGGTGGTCAGATTAAAAGGTGCTGCGGACAGCCGAAAGGGCAGGTAGTTGAAGATCGAGGAGAAAACGGCAAAGCTGCCGGTCGCACACAGATAGATGCGCAGCAACGAGCGGCGCGTCAACAGCGTGCGAAAACGGATGCCGTCCGTGCCGGGGGCGGCCGTGGTCGCACTTCGCGGCAGCGCCCACAGGGCCAGGGCAGCGGCCAGCAGCGTCAGTACGGCGGCCGTTACAAAGGCATACCGCCAGTGCAGGGGAGGGTGGATCCAGCCGCCCAGCATCCGGCCGCCCAAACCGCCGAGCACGGTGGCCGACACATAAGTGCCCATGACCACATTGAGTCGCGCAAAGGGCAGCGTTTTGGCCAGATAGGCGGCCAGGCAGGTGGTGGCGGCGGGTATGAAAAGCCCCTGCGCGAACCGTGCGCCGATCAGGACCCACAATTGTTGGGTGGTGGCACATACCAGGCCGAACCCGGCCACCGCTATCGCTCCGGCAATGATAATGGGCTGAATGGGCCACTGATCCACCAATAGCCCGAAGGGCAGGTTGGACAGGGCCATGCCAAGGATCACAGCCGACACGGTAAATGATACCGTTACCATATCGGTTGCAAAGTTCTGTTGAAGTACCGGCAGTACAGGCTGGGTCAGATATATATTTGCGAAAGCGGCTGCCACCAGGGCAAAAACCCCTGTTTGCAATCGCATGTGCGTGGCGGGAAG
>JAGTVD010000076.1 GCA_018224505.1 Desulfatitalea sp.
CGACCTGACGGTCGAGACGATGGCCGCCACTGTGATTGGAAAGCAGGTACATAAAGATGGCTTCGACAATCAATGAGGGCTTTATGGTGCTGGCGGATATTTCTGGTTTCACTGCTTTTATGGAGACCAGTGAGATCGATCACAGTGCAACGATTACGCAGAATCTCCTCCAACTTATCATCAAAGGTCTGACGCCTGTTATGACCGTCGCCGAAGTGGAGGGAGATGCCGTTTTTGCCTATGTGCCGGCGGAAAAAGTAACCCGCGGCGAACTCTTGCTGGAATTGATTGAAACAACCTACACGGCTTTTCGAGATCAACGGCACACCATGGCGCACAATGCCACTTGCCCCTGCGCCGCTTGCCAGGGTGTATCACGTCTCGATTTAAAGTTCATCATCCACTACGGGCCTTATGTATTGCAGAAGATGACTGGACGGTTCAAACCCGTGGGGTCAAGCGTTATCGCAGCGCATCGACTGCTTAAGAACAGGATACAGGAAACCACCGGTTGGCGGGCATACGCCCTGTTCTCCGAGCTGAGTCTGGAAAAAATGGGAGTGCGCCCTGAGAACCTTCACGTCACGCTTGAATCATACCCGGACTTGGAGACTATTCGTGCCAGTGGTTTCAACTTGGATAAGCGTTATCAGCAGTTGATCAATGATCGGATCGTAATTTTATCGACCGCCGAGGCCGATTATTCCATCCCATTCACATTTCCTGCAGAACCGCCGATCGTATGGGATTGGTTGACCGATCCGATCAAGCGCAATAATTGGTCAAATGGCGCGGCCTGGTCGGCTATCAAGCGTCCGCATGGCCGAACCGGCCCCGCGGCTCAGAATCATTGCTCAAGCAGCGGCGCCGTCGAAGAAATTCTGGACTGGCGGCCTTTCAATTATTACACGGTCAATCTGAGCAAATGGCGCTTCAACATGCTTATCACCAGCGCTCTTGAGCCGGTTGGCAAAGGTACGCGTCTCCAATTCCATATGAAATCAAGGCTCCGGTTGCCGCGCCGGATGCGACGCTGTATCACTCGTTACATCGCCGACAGGATAATGCGATTGGAGGAGGCTTTCGGCAATATGGCCGGAATGCTGGCTGACAACCACGAGACAACCGTAGAAAAGGTTTGATGAATCTCCCCGCCTTTTAGAACACGCGCCCTTAATACTCAGCAGCATTGAATCAAAAGAGTATTGGGTGAAGGCTTTTTCGAAATTGCTCCTATTTGGGCATACTTCTCACTTGGGTTACGCGACCCTAAGTGGATAAGCGCGTTTCACTTTCCATCCTGTTCGCTACCGTTGGTGTCAATGGTTGTAGCCTTGTCAAGGGTTTCCTGAAGGCGCCGGACCTCCTCGATAATCCGCATAAAGCGGGTGCCGAATGGTGTTAGACGATATTCCACCTCGATCGGGGGCTTCTCCCCCAAGACAGTTCGCTGCAAGATGCCGAAACGGATCATTTTGCGCAAACGCTCGTTCATTACCTTTGCCGACAGACCACGGCAACTGCGAAGCAGTGCGCTGGGCCGGTGGCACCCGTCTGCGATCAGGACAAGCACCCGCACCGACCACTTGCACCCTACAATTTTCTCGACCATTGAGGCAGCGGGCACCCCAGCGGCTTTCGCTGAGGGTTTCGATTCGGTTGAAGAGGCGTCGGGAACCATTTTGCAACCACCTTACCATAAAGTGCCTTCTTGTCACGGCAAAATAACACCCACATCTTAAACATCGAAGGGGTGGAAGCAAGCGCCCTGAATCGAAACAACGAAAGGAGATACGAAATGAATATATTCACCTTTTACCCAACTACCTGTCGGTTAATGATTGGGCTGGCCATTGTGCTCTTCATGCCCGTGATGGCTGCAGGAGAGGAAAAGATTACACCGGTTGCCGATACGCCGGACCTCCATATTACGGCCGCCAGTGTGCGTTACAACGACGACCTGGATCTTTTCGTCTTCGAGATGCAGGTCGAGGGCTCTGCCGGCCGCGCCGTACCCCAAGCCAAAGGTAAGATGGACGGCGCCCCGGTCCTGGGCTATGTCTTTCCGACGACGCTCCAGACGACGGACGTCGGTTTCAGCGCGACCGAGGGCATCTTGGCTCTCGCCGTGACTTCCCATCCCGATTTCGACGACACACCTTTGTGGGATGAAAACAATGATGGTGATTACGTCAACGACGGGATCATCTGGCACACGCACTGGGTTGTGCTTACCAAAGACGAGCGGCCATCCGGTGGTCTCGCTGTTAAGCAATTCGCAAAGACCGATGCAAAAGTCGTTCTTCCCCCGACCAACCCCGGGATGCCGATGTACATGGACTCTCCGGGTTTCAATGTTGTGCTGCGGGGAAACATCTTGCGCGTTCCGGTACCCGCTTTTCGGATGAACAACCGGCGCGATTTCCGTTTCGATGCCGTGGCGGCCTATATGCAGGTCGCCCAGAGCGGTGACAGGCCGATGCTCGGTGTCTACGAGGTGTACTCCGTCCTGTCCGGGGATCTCTCTCTGCCATATGCATCCAAGTAGCTTTCCGGAGATTGCGGGAGGGGTGAATCCAACCTGCCCGCAATCTCTGTTGGCACCGCTCCCTTTATGTCAATGAAAGGAAAGCGAGCGGCACAACCCGGATGGAAAGCCTGCTTGAAAAATGTCTGGCCTCGCTGAAAGGCGGGGATTCCAGATGGTGCACGGCATTCGATTCGGCCCCCGTTTTTTTGCAGCCGTAGAAAGGCCATTTTCCTGGATGGGAGTGTGGACCTGCCATCCTCGGGCGGATTTTGTGACACAAATTTTCAA
>JAGTVD010000077.1 GCA_018224505.1 Desulfatitalea sp.
CGCTTGATGCAGCGGGCGCGCCGGCGACGCTGCCGCCGGGACCCCGCCACAGCGATGGGCGGTGGGCGCCGGGGCGCCGGCGACGCCCGTGAACCAGGGCAGGGTGGCGGTTGGCGCGGGACAACCCGGGGCCAGGCGGAACGGTTCCCCGTCGGCCAGGGGCGTTTTCGAGCCGGGGACAATTGGGGTACCGGTGAGGTGGGGGAATAGTTTTTATGGGCATATGCTCTTTATCTTGACATGTCATTTTGACGGGTGTAAAGCGTATTGCGCATATGCCCAAAACAGAAGGATGTGAACCCATGCCGCGACCCCGCAAATGCCGAAAGATCAATACGACCCCCGGGGTGACCTATTTCAAGCCCCGGGGGGTGCCGATGCGTGATCTGTCCGAGGTGTACATGCCGTTGGAAGGGTTCGAAGCCATTCGATTGGCCGATTATGAAGGGCTGAACCACGAAGCGGCGGCGTTGCAGATGCATGTCTCGCGCCAGACTTTCGGTCGCATTCTGGCATCGGCCCGCAACACGGTGGGCAAAGCCTTGGTGGAAGGGCTTGCGCTGCGTATTCACGGGGGCCACTACCGGATGGCCGGTGCAACCCACACCGAGGAATTGGAAGCTCTGGTGGAAGATCCGGCATCCGCTGCTGCGGTATGCGTGCCGGCAACCGACACTGCCTTGTTGCAAACCTCCGGCGGTGCCCAATGGAAGGAAGGTGTAATCATGACTAAAATTGCCATTACCAGTGAGGGACCCACCCTGGAAGATCGTGTCGATCCACGCTTCGGACGTGCCGCCGGTTTCGTTGTGGTCGATCCGGAGACGCTGGCCTTTTCATATGTGGAGAACGGCGAAGCCCAGGTTCGCGCCCAGGGGGCAGGAATCCAGGCGGCCGAGACCGTTTCGCGGGCCGGTGCCGAAGCGGTGCTCACCGGTTTCGTGGGCCCAAAAGCATTCCAGGCGTTGTCCGCCGCCGGTATCCGCGTGGCCCAGGATCTGGACAACCTCTCCGTACGCGAAGCCGTGGAGCGATACAAAAGCGGCGCGCTCCGGTGGTCGGATCTGGGTGATGCGAAGGGAAAGGGCGTATGAAGGTAGCCATTGCCAGCGGTAAGGGCGGCACCGGGAAAACCATGGTCACCGCTTCGCTTTCGGCGACCTGGGAGTCGCCGGTGGTGGCCGTTGATCTGGATGTGGAAGAGCCCAACCTGCATCTTTTCCTGAAGCCGGAGTGGACCGGCCGGCAGGACGCGCTGATCGAGGTGCCCCGGGTGGATGAGGAAAAGTGCGACTACTGCCGCAAGTGCGCTGACCTGTGCCAGTTCAAGGCCATATCGGTGTTGTCGACGGTGGTGATGGTTTTTCCGGAAATGTGTCACGGATGCGGTGGTTGCATGGCCGTTTGTCCCAAGGGGGCGATCACCGCCGGCACGCGGACCTTGGGCGAGATTACCTGGGGCCATTCGGGAGATAACGCTTTTCTGATGGGGCGTCTGCGAGTGGGGGAAGCCATGAGCCCGCCGCTGATCCGGGAAGTGCAAGCGCAACTGGCCCGGTCCGACCTTTTCAATCCGGCGGCGGATGTTCTGATGGACGCACCGCCGGGGGTCAGCTGCCCTGCCGTCAATGCCGTTATCGACAGTGACGTGATCGTGCTGGTGACCGAGCCCACACCGTTCGGGGTGTTTGACCTGCGATTGGCCCATCAGGCCTTTCTGCCGCTGAACAAGCCCATGGGCGTGGTGGTCAACCGCGCCGGCCTGGGCAATGACGAGGTCTATGGTTTCTGCCGGGGGGCCGGCTTGCCGATTCTGGCCGAGATTCCCTATGACCGGGCCATCGCCGAAGCATACGCCGACGGTGACATCGTTGCCCGCAGAAATCCCCAATGGCGGGAGATGTTCGGGCAACTGGCCCGTGCCATTCAAGCATTGGGCGCAATGACACGGGAGGCCCGCCATGCATGAAATTTTAATCATCAGCGGCAAGGGCGGCACCGGTAAAACCTCGCTGGCCGCCGCCTTTGCCCATTTGAGCCAGAATGCGATTCTGTGCGACCTGGATGTGGATGCACCGGACCTGCACCTGATCCTTCAGCCGGCGGATTCGGAACGAATTCCCTTTGTGTCCGGGTTCGAGGCGCGGGTCCGTCCGCAAGCGTGCAACCGGTGCGGTGTCTGCGGCGAGATGTGCCGCTTCCAGGCCATTCGGAGCGATGATGAAGGGTTGGCCTCCGTCGATCCGATTCGGTGCGAGGGCTGTGGCGTGTGTGTCCATTTCTGCCCGGAGCAGGCCATCGATTTTACACCGCGGGAGTGTGGCTGGTGGCGGATTGCCGATACCCGTTTCGGGGCCCTGGTGCATGCCCAACTCCATCCGGGTGAAGAGAATTCGGGTAAGCTGGTGGCCCTGCTGCGGACCGAGGCCAAAAAACTGGCCACGGCCAAAGGCGCCCGGCTGATTCTTTCCGACGGCCCGCCAGGCATTGGGTGCCCTGTCATCAGTGCGGTGTCAGGTACCGACTTGGCGGTGTTGGTCACCGAGCCCACGCCCTCGGGTTTTCACGACCTTGGACGGGTGGTGGAACTGTGTGCTCATTTTCGGGTGCCCGCCGCGGTCATCATCAATAAATGGGACTTGAATAAAAAGGTCAGCGGCGATATTCAGGCCTACTGCGCGGACAACGGTCTGCCGGTGCTGGCCGAATTGCCGCATGATACCGATTTCGTGCATGCCATGGTGCAGGGGCTGGCAATCACCGAATTTGCGGAGAGTGAAGCCGCCCGCCAAGTGCGACGGGCATGGGAAATGGTTGTGCAACAGGCGGCCGCCCGACGGGCGGCCTGATGGACAAGGAGAAAGAACAATTGGGTCAGATACCGTTAGGAGGAAAAATGGAATCAGTTTTGATCGCGATACCGTCAGAAAATCCCGGGGGGCTGGACGCCGGTTTGGGCGCCCATTTTGGTCATTGTGACCTTTATACATTGGTGGCGATACAGGGCGGCAGCATTCAAGATGTGCAGGTGGTGCCCAATGTGCCGCACCAGCAAGGCGGATGCATGGCCCCGGTGCAGTACCTGGCCGGCAAAGGCGTGCAGCAGCTCATCGCCGGCGGTATGGGGTTGCGGCCGCTGATGGGGTTCAAGCAGGTGGGCATCCAGGTGCTCCATGGCGGCAGTGCGCGTACGGTAGGCGAGGCGGTACAGGCTGCCCTGGAGGGTAAGCTGCTGCAGTTTCAGCAAATGCATACATGTGGGGGCGGAGGGGGACAATAGACGGATATGTCATCCATCGCGGAAGAGACCGGTGGTGATCCCTCTGCACCACCGGAGCTGGTAGGAGGGCGCTTTTTCGAACACGTCCGTAGCCCTCGTAACCAGGGGGCGTTGGCAGCGGCGGATGGACGTGCCGTGGGGGTCGGCAGTTGTGGCGATTCCGTGGAAATCAGTCTCAGGCTCCATGGGGACACCATCGTCCAAATCGGCCATGTCCCTCGCGGTTGTGATTACACCGTCGCCTGCGCCAGTGCGGTAACCGATCTGGCCAAAGGCAAAACGGTGGACGAGGCCCTGCTGCTGCAACCCGAGGATGTAGAGCACGCATTGGACGGGCTGCCCGAGGACCATCGCCATTGTGCCCGCCTGGCCGTCAACACGCTTGGCGAGGCGATCGCGGATGCCTATCGCGTCACCATCCCTTCCGATCCCGGAGGGGGAAGGAGTAAGGATCATGCCCATCTTTGAGATTAAGTGCGACCAGTGTGACTTTACCGGCGAGACGATCGTGCTCGCCGCCAATGATCCACTCCGGTGTCCGGCCTGCGGCAGCGACCGGACCCGAAAACTCATGTCGGCGCCTTCCAGCCTGACCGGTAAAAACCCCCAGCGGTTTCCCGGTGCGGGGGATACGGCTTGCTGCGGACAGAGTCCGGCCCAGGCGTCTTGCAGTGGGCCGGGTTCCTGTTGCGGACGGGCAGGTCAATTATGATGGGGATGCGAATTCTGGTGGTGACCGCCCGTGAGGATCAGCTGCGATCTTTGTGCCGGATTCTGGAAGAGGAGCCGGGCTGTCAGGTGGATGTGGCAGTCACCGCTGCCGATGCAATGGAGGCGCTCGGCCGCATGGCACCCCAACTGGTGATCGTGGATCAACAGGTGGGGCCGGTGTCCAGTCTGGATTTGGTCCGGCAGTTGCTTGGCGTGAATGCCTTTGTGCATACCGCCGTCCTCAGCGATATGGATGAGGCCACATTCCATGAGCGTGCTGAAGGCTTGGGGGTGTTGTGCCGGCTGTCGACCACCCCCGGCCGGCAGGACGCGGATACCGTGCTGGCGTTGCTCAAGCAGGTGATGCAGGATCAGTCGTACTGACCGCGTGACATCCGTTCGGAGTGCACGAATTGGCTGAGTTGTTGCCGGACCGGTTCGGCCAGGTCCATGAATTTGCACCCCACCGAAAGGTGGC